>NZ_LHCD01000044.1:0-40643 GCF_001262595.1 Methylobacterium sp. ARG-1 | reverse complement strand
CACGGCCTCGCTGCTGCGTCGAGGACCCGGTACACCGGTCAGGAAAATCGCATCAGTGTCGAACTGTCGTGTACTGCGCGAGATCCGTGACAGGGCGAACGCCACGCCGACCGTGTCGTCGGATCGGCCTGGCAGCAGGCCTTTGTAGCCGATCCCCGCATCGAAGTAGAAGTCGAGCAGGTTGCGGTCGGTGGGCGAGGAAGACACGCGCATGAACACGGAGGCGCCGTCGTTCGGGTCGTCCGGCTCGCGGTACACCGTCTGGTCGATCATCGCGTAGATGCCGCTGTCGCCGCGGAAACGCCGCCCAATTCCAATGCTGTCAACGTCCGAGAGTGACCGACCTGATTGATCACGGCTCTGGCTGTTGAAGCGACCGAAATGGTACCAGCCGCCCAGCGTCACGGTCCCGGGTTCGATGTCGTCGTGTGCCTCCAAACCGTAGGCGTAGGCCGCCTCCGCGATGACCAGGGCCGGGTCGTTGATGCGAAAGTTCGTACCCGTGCGGTTTCGCCGTTGCGGATCGGGGTTGTTGTCCCCCCGCGCCGCGCCGGCCGGATCACCGTTGAACACGCCGACCTGCAGCGAAAAGTTTCTATTTGGCACGTACTTGGCTCGGATGCCCGGCGTAGCGAGCGGGTAGATGGGGCCGCCGCTCGGCAGGATGACGGCCATGATGTTGGGCCAGCCGAAGGTCGAGTTGATGAACAGCGTACCGGTCTGGCTGACGGCAAACTCGGTATCGCTGGCAAGCTGGCCGACGCGGATGCTGAGCTGATCGTCGAACAGCCGCTGCTCGAACCAAAGCTCGTAAAGGCGAGAGGACGGCAGCGCTTCAATGGCGCTGACGGTGATGAAGTTGTTGACGAAGTAGCGCGAGATGCCGGTGCCGTGGATCTGGTAGAGGTTGGAGTGGATGATGGCACCCTGCCAGCCGAGCAGCTTGTCGAGGTCGGCGTCGAACTGAACGTCGAGGCGGCCCTCAGCAACACCGCCGCGGCGTGAACCACCCGTCACGTTGCCGAAGCTCTCGCCGATGTAGGTCAGACTGTAACTGATGCCCTTCTGCAGCAGGAAACTGCGCACCCCACCAGGATCACCGTAGGGACCGAGCGGATCTTGGATTGAGGTGGTCAGATTGGCGGATGGCTTGGCTGAGGTGTCTGGCTGGGCCACCGATGTCTGTGGATCGCCACCGGCACCGCGTGGGTTCAGGAGGAAGGGTGTTTCCGACGCGATACGAGCGACCTCGGACAGAGGCGCGAGAAGGTCTTGTGCGTTTGCTGCCTGCCCAGCCAGCACCAGGCCAGCCCCAAAAACGGCCAGCCCTTTGACCCACACCACGTCTCGGACAACCCGCTTCTGAACCGCTCACCTCGTGCTGTGGGACAAAACTCAAAATCCATGACAGCGCTATGGCAAGGGCACATCTGGACACTGATGCCAGGGTATCGCCCAGCTTAACTTGCCGCTCTGAGATCCAGTAGTCGAAAACTGACGTTTGGTACCCACTCACGATGTCGGCTTCGGGTCGGAAGCGGTCATGTTCCAGCGTAACCGTTTCATTCAGCAAACCCTATTAGAACGCAACGGTAGGTAGCGCGATCGGTTGTGTACGAAAAACGATCGTTTTCCTTACATGTTGGCCGGACCCCTCCCCTGCACCTTAAAACGGCCCTGTTTGTGTAAGGAAAATATGTCAGGAAAACTATTGTAAGAAAAACGTCGTTGTGGGACTATCCTGACATGCTTGTCGGCTACGCGCGTGTGTCCACTCTCGACCAGAACCTGGACCTGCAGCGCGATGCCCTGCTGAAGGCCGGCTGCGAAAAGATTTTCGAGGAGAAAAAGAGCGGCAAGGCCGGCACCAAGCGGCCCGAGTTCGAGGCCGCCCTCGCCTATCTGCGTCCGATCGATGTGCTGGTGGTCTGGAAGCTCGACCGGCTCGGCCGCTCCCTCGTCGAGATGATGCGCACGATCGACGGGCTGCGCCTGAAAGAGATCCACTTCCGCAGCTTGACCGAGTCTTTTGACAGCGCCACCGCCCACGGCCGCTTCGCCCTGCAGATGCACGGCGCCATGGCCGAGTATTTTCTCGACCTTAACCGTGAGCGGACGATGGAAGGCCTCAAGGCCGCCGTTGCCCGCGGTCGCAAGGGCGGCCGGCGCAAAGCGTTGTCAGAGGGGGATCTGGAGGTGGGGCGTGCCCTGCTCGCGGCCGGCAACATCTCGATCGCCGAGATTGCCAAGCGCCTCGGGGTCAGCCGCATGACCTTCTACACCTACTTCCCGCAGGCGCGGACGCGCAGCCAAGCGGTAGCATAGGGGAAGACATGACCTTCTGTCCTTCCCTGGCGTTTCGCTGTCGTGGTGCTGTCGTGGCCCTAAACGGGCACCTCACGCACGGTCCTTCTGCAAAGAGGGAGCACCAAACATGACAAACAGTGAGAGCATCTTTGAGTCACGTCGCCTGACCAACGAGGAGTTAGGCCAGGTCATCGTCACGTGGCGTGAAGGTCGGGGATGGACGCAGGAGACGCTGGCTGAGTTGGCCGGCATCACCGTAAGGACGGTTCAGCGTGTCGAAGGGGGTGAACCCAGCAGTGTGGATACCCGACGGGCCCTTGCCCGGGCCTTGGACTGGGAAGACATCGACGCCTTCAACAAGCCCTGGCCGATGCCAAACCTGGAGCGGCTTAAGGCTGAACAAGAGCGGCTAGAGCGAGACACGCTGCCTGTCAGCATCACACCAGTGAAGACTGGCCGCGCGCTCCGGGAGATCGCCGAACTTGCCACAGCATGGCAGCACAGCCGGTTTGGCGAATTGAGCGACGCAGCGGAGGAGGCGTTAGCTGGTCTCCAAGAATATTTTCAAGACTACGGCGATATCAACGACTGCTACAGCCCGACCCAGAAGCTGGAGGTCAATCGGGATCTTCAAGCGCTTCTCGACGAACTCGCCAGCGAAGGCATCTCGATGAGTGCCGGGACCCGAGAGGTGCAGGTTCGTCTCAATGAGGTTGCCAAAAGTATGCCGGCCACGGTGGTACATCTGGTTGCGGGGTCAACTGGTGCGATGCCGGAGACCATCCGTGTTCCCCGGCAGGCCAAGATGGCGTGGTAGGAGTCGAACGACCATGCCGATCCGTCCGGAAAACCGCTTTTTCTACCCGATCGACTGGGTGCAGCTCTCGCAAGTGATCCGCTTCGAGCGGGCCAAGGGCTGCTGCGAAGGCTGCGGCCGGCCGCACGGCCAGCTGATCTGCCATCTGGGCGACGGGCGCTGGTGGGACGACGTTGCGCGGACGTGGCGCAGCGGCAAGGGCCGCAAGCTGAAGTTGGCGCCCCCTGAAGCCCTGCCGGCCAGCACCGAACATCATACTACCCGGGTGTATTTGGCCTGTGCCCACCTGGATCACGACCCGGGCAATAACGCGCCGGCCAACCTCAAGGCGCTCTGCCAGCGTTGCCACATCCTGCACGACCGAGAGGAACACCAGCGCCAGCGCTGGTTCACCTATCGGGTTCGCAAAGCGCTGGGCGACCTGTTCCTTGGCCCCTACCCGTTTCGGTACTGAGACAAGCTCTACCCTTGCACAAAGGGCCGTTTGCGGCTTACCGTTTGCCGTAAACCGTAAAGAGGAAAGAGCTGTATATGAACGAAGATTGGCAGATCCATTACTATCAGTTCCAGACCCACCATGGTGTGGTCGGTCTCATTCCCGAGCCCGGTGGCCGCTACAAGGTCATGTTTGGTGAGGAAAATCTTGGCTCTTACGCCAATGCGGCCTTGGCTGCCGCCAACGTGAGCGGAGGTTATACGTCTACGCCATCAACGGGCGTGGATCTGGGACAGCTCAATATCCCGACTGATGTCAATGAATGGGATCGGAAGGTTTTCGGAACGTTCAGCCGCCGCCGACCCGCCTAACGCGGGCGCCCGACCCGAGCTTGTGCCCCTCAGCTATAGCCAAGCGCAGCCATCAAAGCTGTATAACCCTTATAGATCCCCCCTAAGGCACCTCCTGCACCACCCAACACGATCAGGGTGGTGTAGATCCAGTGCTTTTTGGCGAGGTAGAGTAGCGTTCGTAACGATAGTCCATGGGTCTCTTTCCAACTAGTGTTGACCTTTAGGGTCTTATCGAACGCGCGCTGTGCCAAGTTGCAGAACACATCTACCTTGCGCAGCGTTGAGCGATGCAAATCAACGTATTTGCCCTGATTAAAAGCCTCTGCTTCCTGCGCGCCTGTCATAAAATCCAGAGCTTCGATGCTGTTCTTCTCCAGCAAGGTCTCAAGACGCGGGTGGCCAATGTAGGCCACGCCATACAGATCGATTAGAAGCCGCGACAGATCGAGTTTCCGATCGTCGGGTAGGACGATAGGGTTACCGCCCAGGACTTTGTAGCGATGTTCGATCGCGCGAAACCCGTAATTTTTGTCGCGCATGTTCCAGTGCACGAACGTGCGCTCTGTGTTGTTGCGCATAAACTCGAAGAATTCATTGAGCATAAGCTTCTCATACTCGTTGTACGAGGGCTCGATGTCGGCGCTTTTGAGGCTGACGCCCCTGATCTCTGCGATCTGATGAATAGAGAACGACTCAGTCTGGGCGTTGTCCAGCTTGCGAACTGCTATTGATGTGATGCGGGGCGATCGTCCGTCTGGAAGATCGTAAAAGCTCTCACAGGAATAGTGAATGACGCTGACCCGCTCAGGGATCGCAAAGATCTGCTTGAGCTTGGCGCGGGCTCTGCCGTGCCGCTCGAACTGGTTCGCTGCCATACCCGCTCTACTATTCTAGTTGGCTCTTTAACGGGCGGTCGCAACTTCGAGTTGGACACCAGCCGCCTTCTGCACCGTGCTCAGCACGCTGAACAGGTTGCTGGCTGTGGGATTGCCGGTCGGGCTGAGCATGCGCATCAGGCTCTTGGATGAGCTGCCGGTCTCCGCCGCCAGGCGCTCAAAGCCGATCGTCGCATTGATGTAGTCGCGGAGGACCGCTTTGCCCGTGTCGAGGTCGCCGGCCAGGAACTGGTCGACCGCCTCGGTGAGCAGGGCGTCGCGGAACGCCGGGTCGCGCTCGGCGCGCGCCTTCACGGTGTCCTTGAAGCTGCGGGTCAGGGCCATCACCCCTCCTCCTTCTTGCGTCGTTTGTACTCCGCCCAGTGCGCCTGCGCCTCGGCGATGTCGTCCTGCTGCCGGCGCTTGGTGCCGCCACACAGCAGGATGATCAGCGTGTCCCCATCCCGGCCGAAATACAGCCGGTAGCCGGGACCCCAGTCGATCCGGAACTCCTGGACCCCTCCCCCGACCGCCTTGGCGTTCGAGAGATTGCCGCGCTCCATCCGCGTCAGCGCCACCGTGACCTTGGCCGCCGCCTGGGCGTCCAGATCATCGAACCAGCTGGCGAACGGGCTCCCTCCGCGGGCGTCCAGAAACTCCCTGATCTCCATTCACTATAGTACCGTATATGTTACCAATCAAGCCCGCTCTGACAGGCTGCTGGCTCTTCGGTACACCGGAGCGGCTTAGCGAGTCCCTGCGGCTGCCCGCCAGAACGGCAGGTTTCTGCCAAAACGGCTAAGTTACCGCATGCCGTTCACGGTTTACGGTAAGCCGGTCACCGCAAACGGCGACGTTGAACAAAAACGGAACGAACGCCTGGCCTGGCCATTGGTCTGCTGAGCTGCCAAGGCCGCCGCATCGGAGAGCAGCGCAACCCGATCACGCCTGGAGGCGCTGTCCCCGATGCCGAACAACGCCTTCATCTCCTACGCCCACGCCGACGACAAACACCTGGAGCGCCTGCACAAGCATCTGGCCATGCTCCGCCGGGACGGCCGCCTGCAGGCCTGGTCGGATCACGCAATCATCCCCGGCGACAACGTCGGGCAGACGATCAGCGCGGGGCTGGAGCAGAGCAGCCTTTTCATCGCGCTGGTCAGCCCGGACTACCTGAACTCCAACTACTGCTACGAAAAGGAATTCCAGCGGGCGCTGCAGCTGCAGGCGGAGGGCCGCCTGCGCATCGTGGCCGTGATCCTCGAACCGTGCGACTGGCTCAACTCGCCGTTCAGCGAGATCCTGGTCCTGCCCAAGGACGGCAAGCCGGTGTCCGAATGGACCAACGAGAACACCGCCTACCTCAATGCCGTCGAGGGGATCCGCCGCGCCCTAACCGCATCCCCCTCCCCCGGGCCGGAGGCTGCGGCCGAAGTGGGCGGCACGATGGTGCCCGGCACCGCCCGCCGCGTGCGGGTCAAACAGCAGTTCGACGCGATCCAGAAGGCCGAGTATGCCGAGCAGGCGTTTCGGACAATCCAGACCTATTTTCAGAAGGCCTGCGCCGAGCTGCACGAGGCCAGCGGCCAGATCCGCGCACGGTTCGAGTCGATGGGGCCGACCGCATTCACCTGCACGGTGGTCAACCGCGCCCTGATGCGCAACGGCGAGGCACACATCACGGTCCGCCACGCCCGCGGCGGTCGCATGCATGTCGGTGACCTGTCCTTCGTCTACCAGCCGCATGCCGAGGCCGGCACGTCGAACGGCTGGATGAGCGTCGAAGCGGACGACTACAACCTGTTCCTGAACGCCATGATCGACGGGCTGGGACGCTCCCGAGACGAGAAGGTCACGCCGGAGCAGGCTGCCGAATGGCTCTGGAACAACTTCGTCACCCAGGCCGGGATCGAGTACGAGTAGGGTTGCCGCTTACGGTATGCGGTACGCCGCAACTGCGGCGGTCGCGCCCCCTGCATCGAATATCGCTGCTCCAGCCAGCAGGCCCCTGTTCAAACAGCCTTACCGTATGCCGTTTGCGGTAACTGGTGGTGGTCGTTGAGATGTGGAACCGCTCCCCGCATCAACGGAGGCTGAGCAGCTGGCATCGCTCCTGGCTTTGCCGTAAACGGCATGCCGCTTGCCGTGTGCCGCATAGGGCACACCGCTTGCCGCATACCGTGTGCAGCTTGCTGTTAACCGCTTGCCGTTTAGGCTCGCCCCCGAAAGGATGCCGCCATGAACGTCATCGCATTTGTCACCCAGAAGGGCGGCACTGGAAAAAGCAGCCTGGCCGTCTCCTTGGCCGTTGCGGCCGAGGAACGGGGGATCAAAACCTCGATCATCGATCTCGACCCGCAGGGCACCGCCAAGAACTGGTACGAGCGGCGGGAGGGGACCGGCGGCCCGGAGGTCAACGCCCTCCAGGCCGGCCAGCTCGAGGCCGCCATGGGGCTCCTCAAGAAGCAGGGGGTCCAGCTCGTCATCATCGACACGCCCGGCGTCGACACCCCGGCCGCCACCGCGGCGATCCAGGTCGCCAACCTGTGCCTGATCCCGGCCCGACCGAGCATCGCCGATATCGAGGCTGCCGCGCCGACCGTGCGCAGCATCACCCGCCTCGGCAAACCGTTCTCCTACGTCCTCAACCAGTGCCCGCCGGGCCGCTCGATCCGCACCGGCGACGCGTTCCGCGTCCTGCAGCTGTCCGGGGCGGTGGCGAACACACCGCTCGCGATGCGCGCCGACCACATGGACGCGCTGGCGACAGGGCAGGGGGTCACCGAACGCGACACCACCAGCAAGGCCGCCGCCGAAGTGCGCGAGCTGCTGCAGTGGGCGCTCAACCGCATGGAAGGAAAACAGCATGGCCAAGAAACCCGCGTCGCTTGAAATCGCCCTCGGCGGTCACAGCCAGCCCGTTGCCCAGGACACCGCCGAGGTCGTGCAGCACCCGTCCGCCTCGGCTGCCCGTCCGGGTAAGCCGCAGGAGGCCAAGCTCACGGTCTACGTGCCGCCGGCCGCCAGCAAGCGCCTGCGCCTAATGTGCATCGAGCACGACCGCGACCTGAACAGCTACCTGCGCGAAGGCCTCGACATGGTCCTGGCCAAGTACGGCCAGCCGTCGCTCGCGGAGTTTTCCGATAAGTAAGAGGCGGCATGCGGCTTGCGGTAAACCGTAAGCCGTAAACCGTCCGGGGTGCCGACAGGCTGCTGCAACAGTGAGCAGAAATTTGGGGCTGCTGTTCCCGAATTTTGGTGCCACTGTTCCCGTCATGCCCTAGCTTGAGTCGCAGCCATGACCACCGGACGCCCGCTCACGCCTGAAGAACAGCAGCGCCTCGCGCGCCGCGAGCGGACGCTCAAGAACCGGCGCGGCCGACGCAACCCGGCCGTGATGCCGGACCGTCTGGCGCGGACCTCGGCCTTCGTGCCGCGCAAGGTCAACCTGATCACCGACAGCAATTTCACCCGCGTCTACGAGGTGCCGGGCTACTCGGTCGTCGAGGTGAGGGGGCGCGAGCTGGGCAGCCAGCACCGGGATGCAATCTACGCCCTGTTTCGCCTGAAGCGCGAAAAGGTCTCCATGCCCAACCCGGACTACCGGCCGGGCACGTTCATTCCGCCCATGCGGACCTACTACGAGACGCGGACAAGCTGGCGCGAGCTGATCCGCGTGATGGGCCGCACCGAGCACGTGAACAACCTCCTGAGCCTGGTGCACGTGTTCCAGGAGATTCAGCAGGTCAGCGTGCTGATCCACGAGGGCCGCTCCCTCGACGAGCTCGACAAGATCAAGAAAACCCGTTCGACCGGCGCCCTGCCCGACAGCCGAGGCAGCGCCGCGCCGCTGATCACCGAGGTCAGCTGGGAAGGCGCCCAGCTCGATAGCAGCGTCACGGTCCGCTATGGCCCGAGCGTGCTGCAGATGATCGAGAAGGCGCACCTGGTCAGCATCAACGCCGACGTGCAGTTCCGCCTCAAGGGCGATCACGCCAAGACGTTCTGGCCGTTCATCGACAGCCAGCCGGCCTTCGCCTGGATCGATGAGGAGCGCTTGGCACAGCTCGCCGGCCGGGATCTGTGGTCGGACAAGGAGACCAGCGCGACCCGCGCCCAGTTCCGCAAGGACTGCCGGCAGGCCTTCAACGATATGGTCGCCGCCGGTGGCCTGAAGGAGTGGCGCGAGGAGATTACCGGCTCCGGCTGGAAGAAGTCGCGCCGCTACCACTACACCCACGCCGCGCCAACCCAGCTGGAAATGGATCTGGCGAAGGCCGCCGGGCAGGCGGCGGCACAGTTGACCGCCTAAGCGTCTGAATTCCCTTGCTGCCGTCCGGAAGTGCAGCCCCAAATTGCGGACAGACTGCGCACCGGCCGCTGGCAGGCTACGTGCTGGTGCGTGCCGCTAAACCCTTGCAATCATTAAAGGCGAACCGGAAAGCCAGCCCCAAAATTGGTCCAGCAGGTAGTGCGGCCGGTCATACCACGGCAAGAGGGTTGCCCACTAAGTGCCTGTGTTTGCTTGCCGCACATCGGAAAGTCGGCCCCAAATTCAGGCCCAGAACGGCATTCCAGTGCCCTGTTCGGAGGTGCTCGCGTGCCGGAAGAGGGCCAAACGCCCGTGCGGGAACGGCGGCCCCAAATTTCGGCAGAAATCCGCCGTTGGCGCGCGCTCACAAGCGCCGCCTTAGGGCTGTGGATAACACGGGGTGCCACCGGAAGTGCAGCCCCAAATTTAGGGAAGTCCGGCCCCAAATTCGGGAAGTCCGGCCCCAAATTACTGGAATCCTGGCCCCAAATTTAGGTACTAACCCACTGCCAATAAAAAGGAATTTTCATAAAGACTTCTTATATAGATATCTTAAAGAGACCTAAAGAGACGCAGGCCTGTGGAGAAACTCCACAGAATCTGGCCCTTGGATAAGCCCGTGGACAGGCTGTGCATCTCCGGATCCGTCTGAACAGGCACACCCCCCACCCCTTTTCGCTGCGCGAAAACCCGCTCCCCCACCCAATGCGGAAGCCGCCTCCGGCGGCTCGATTACAGATGGTGGTCGCCTAACGGCGACCAAAGATAGGCTCCCCGAGTGTGTGAGTGGCAAAATCCACCTGAGCGGTCTCAGGAAGCGTTTGGGGCGGCAGAACCGACAGCGTGACGGCAGAGGCGCCGAAACCTGCTCACAGCCCTCCTGAGAGGCTTTGTCACCGCGCTGAGCGCGGTGGGGTGATGATGCAGTCGTGAAGCGGCTGCGAATCCCGTAGGCGAGGGGGTGCCGATCCGTCAGTTGGGCTCGGCCCGCGGCGCGGCCACGACAAATCTGAGGCTGGCTTTCCCGTGACCGTTCAGGCCCTCAACCAGACACTTGATCGGCCCCGTGGCTGAGGTGAACCCGAGGCTAGTGCGGCCGTTCGGCCCAAAAATCCGGGCAATTTGGGGCCGGTGTTCCCGCAGAAATCGGAGCTGGCAGCCAATTTGGGGTTGGCTTTCCGGCTAGTCGATTCGTGCCGCGCGGCTTACGGTTTGTGGTAAACGGCTTACGGTATACGGCGGAAGGTCAGTTAAGAGCGAGCAGGGAAAGGGTACGCCGATCCTGCCCGCCCCCGTAATATCGCTCCAAGGCCTGCCGGAACCCAGGCCGGTCCGGAGCGGCCAGCGCAAACAGCGTCATGCTCGAACGGAATTTCAGATCGTCGGGGGCGCCGAACACCTGTTGCGCGGTCCGGCCAGCCACCCCGTTGACCGCGGTGGTGCAGACCTGCAGGCGCTCACTCAGCACCGGGTGCTGGAGGTAGGCGCGCGCCTCGTCGAGAGACCTGAGCGCATAGCGCTCCGCCATCGCGCTGGATCCAAGGCCGGCGAGCTGCGGAAAGATAAACCACATCCAGTGGCTGCGCTTGTGACCCGCTGACAGCTCCTGCAGCGCCTGGTCATAGGTGCCGTGCTGCGCGTTGACGAATCGCTTGAGGTCAAAAGGGTCAGGCATTCGGTCATAACGCCGCCGGCCCGCGGCAGGTCCGCCGCATGCGGTTTACCGTATGCCGTAAACGGTGACAGCCACCCCGTTGCCGCGATGGCCGCCGATCCCTTCACGGTCATCGCCATCCCTGGCTGTACCGTAGGGGTATGCTGACACAGAAAACTGATCCCTTCGAGAAAATCCTAGCGGGGGTACGGGGGACGGTAATGAGGCCCCCGCACGCGCAGCGTGCCATGAAGGCTCGCGCCAGAGGCGCGGCCGCATCTGGCTGCCGGCGAAAACGTGATCCTGATGATCCTGCCGCGCACCGCCGAGGCGGTTGTCCCTACCTTCTGACCGCTGGGCACAAAAAAGGGCCAGCCTCCCGGCTGGCCCCTTCGTCGCATCCGCGACGCTGCGCCTTACTCGGCGGCGGTCATATCAGGGGTGTAGTGGCCGCACCAGTCCGCGCTCGCCACCACCGGCCAGAGGCCCTTGGCTTCCGGCGCGGGCTGGCTGACGGGCGGGTTGAAGCGGCACAGGCCGGCATCGTTCTGCGCGACGGCGCCGTTGCCCTTGTGCTCGTCGAAGAAGCGGCAGGTCTCACACTTCGCATTGGCCATCTGTGGCTCCCAAGGCTGGTAGGCGGCTGTCCCGCCCGCTGTTGCGAATTAGAACAGCTACAATCTGCCGGGTCAACGGCCAGGCTGTTGCGGGGTTCCAGGGCCGCTGTGGACAGCGCGCGCGATCCTGCTGGCCAGCTCGTCGCATCCAAGGTTAAGCTTTTGGCGAGAGCTCGCCGGCAGAGGTGCCCGAGCCAGGGAGAACCAAGCCGGGATCGTCAGACACGTGAGCCAGCCCCTCGACAGCATCGCCGCCGTGCTTGAAGGCACGGGTGACTACCGCGTGCTGCGCCGGCTGGAGCCGCTGGCGGATCATCCGGAGGCCCCCGACGAGCCGACGTTTATCGGCCTGGTCGTCGACGTGGAAACCACCGGCACCGACTTCGCCACCGACGAGGTGATCGAGCTCGGGATCCTCAAGTTCGAGTACGGCGCCAGCGGGCGGATCTACCGCCTGCTCGACACCCTCAACCAGTTGCACCAGCCCAGCAAACCGATCCCGCCGGAGATCACCCGGCTGACCGGCATCAGCGATGCCGATGTCGCCGGGCAGAAGATCGACGATGCCGCAGTGGCGCGGATCGCCGCCGACGCTGCGGTGATCATCGCCCACAATGCCAGCTTCGACCGGCAGATGTGCGAACCGCGCTGGCCGGTGTTCCGCGACAAGAACTGGGGCTGCAGCTGCCACCAGATCCCGTGGCGCGCCGAGGGCCACGAGGGCATGAAACTTGGCTACCTGCTGACCGACTGCGGGTTCTTCCATCGCGGGCACCGGGCGATCGACGACTGCCACGCCCTGCTGGCGCTGCTCGCCCGGCCGCTGCAGCTCTCCGGTACGCTGGCGCTCGCCGCCCTGCTGGAGACCGCCAGAAAGCCCACCGTGCGGCTCTGGGCCGAGGGCGCACCGAAGGAGCTGAAAGACCTCCTGAAGGCGCGGCGCTACCGCTGGAGCCCGACGCGCCGCACCTGGTACGTCGACCTCGACGAGGCGCAGATCGAGATTGAGCACGGCTACCTGGCCGAGCGGATCTACCGCCGGCCGGTCACCGGCCTGCCCTCGGACCGGTTCACCGCACGCGATCGGTTCTCCAGCCGGACCAATCCGGACCTGTGAGACGCGCGCTGCGGACTTTTGATGAGAGCGCAAAGACTTATCTGCCGACCGGACGGCACAGGTGGCGTAAATGAGGCGTCTAGCCTAGCAAAAGTTCGCACAGTTGAAAAGCCAACAGAATTTAATTTCTGGAACTGCCTGCTGACCCCTCCCGTTGTCGGAACACGCAACGCCAAGAGCGTGCGATCACTCAGAATGAGAGCCGATGACCGAGAGTAAGCAGCAGTCCCAAGCATCGAATACTGATAATCATCGCACCAACGGCAAGAACCCGGACAAGCCGAACCAGGGTACAGTCGAGCATTCCGACGACGGCCGCCTGAAGGAAAACCGCGATAAGGGCGTCCATCGCGGCGACAAGGAGGACTGAGGTCTCTCCAAGCGATAGAAAAGATGCGGCTTGGTTCTTTTGGCCCGGTGTGCGGTCAGTGGCTCAGACGGGAGGGCACCTGCACCGCCCGGTGGGTCTCAACCAGCAGCGCGAGCGGCAGCCAAGGCTTGGGTAGCGTCGTGACCGCGGGTGGAAGGGTGGACTGCGGCCGGCCCGCCGTCGCCAGGATCACCGGGATCCCCATTCCGGACCGACGAAGCGCCTGGGCGAGGCCAAACCCGTCCAGCGGACCGGCCAGCTGCTGATCGGCGACGACCAGCGCAACCTCGCTGGCACGCTGCTCCAAGGCGCTCAGGGCCTGCTCGCCCGTATCGCAGCAGACGACGTCCAGCTCACTTGCGCGTAAAAGCGTCGCCGCCTGCTCGGACATGGTCGGACAATGACCGACCACGACCACCAGCGGCGTGGGTGTGGGCTCCTCGACGTCCGGGTATTCGAGCCGCGCCAGCAACTCCAACAAGGGTTGGGGCCAATCCTCACACTGCTCGATGGGCAGCAACTGCGCCAGGCCGTAGGCCACGGCGTTCAGGAGGGGGTTGTCGGCACCGTCCATGCCGCATGAGACAACGTTCTCGATCTGCTGCATCCAGCTCCCATACTGAAGGATGCCCTTCCTGCATCGCTTCAGCCCAATTGATTTGCGTTAACATCTCAGGGGTGAATGGCGCGAAACGTGGAGGGTTGCACGACCACGGCGGAAAAATCATCCGCTGGTTGTGGGGGGAACCCCCTGATCCGGGAACAGAAAAATAACTTTTCCCCACTGAGGATGCGCCGCCTGCCAGCCCGGGTGCCGGAGATGCGGCCCCCGCATCTCGATTACCGGCCGCTGACCCAGATGGGCGACGAGCTGCACCTATACCCGCTTTTGCTCGCGGCCGGGATCGCGGCCGGGGCCGGGGTCCTTTATGCGGCAGCCTGGAACTGAACTCGGTTCAAGCCTGCGGCGGCACCGGTGCAAGCTGCCAAGCGGCAGCGTTGCCTTTTCGGCCTTCAATCCTTTGGATCAAGCCTTTGTCCCGGAGCCTGTAAAACACGTCTTTCATCTGGTTTTCAGATTTGATGCCCGTGATCTCACGCGCCTGATTATTTTGTATTTCCGGGTGTTTATGGAGATACTCCATCACCAATACCTCAGGCGATGCCAGGGGCGTGTGAGGAATTGTCACGACAACACAATTGCCATCTTCAACCAGGGTCGGGCTTTTAAGCTTCTAATCCTTCATTTTGTCAAAGGCGGTGTTTAAGCCTTCGCCTAGGTCCTTGTTCGGCGCATCTTTGTACTTGGCGAGGCTGCGGACGATTTTAGACAATCTTCCTGCCGTCAATCTTCGCGGCTTTACGATCAAATAAATCACTTTCTCTACGCTCGCACAGAGAAAGGGCGTCGGCATATGAAATAGTCAGCACATCCAACATTGAATGTTTCCATCCCTTTGGGCAAGGGTCTTAACAGCTTGGCTTATCCGGACGAAGGGGCAGACGGCCGCACCGGTGCCGGACACCTCTCATAATTCAAGCGTTGTGAAAGGCCGAGCTGCCCCCGGCTGATCGGGGTTTCTCTCTCTCATAAATCCGAGCCGGAACTCACGCGCACGCCACAGCCCTGCTCCTATTCGGCACGCCACAGGACGGTTTGACGGTTTTGGCCGGGGCTGTGGTCCTCTACGCCATGGCGTAGCTTTTCGCGTACCGCCACGCTGAAACCCAGCCCTTACAACCCATGTTAGAAGGATATGAGCCCTCACCCGCCGGTCGTTCCGAATGTCGTGCTGGTTGTCGAAGATGAAGGCTTCGTCCGCATGGTCGCCGTCGACATCCTGCAGGACGAGGGATTTACGGTGCTGGAGGTGGCCACCGCCGATGAGGCCTGGCCGATCCTGGAAAGCCGTAGCGACATCGGTGTGCTGTTCACCGACGTGAACATGCCAGGGAGCATGGATGGGCTCGCCCTTGCCACGCGCGTCGCTGAGCGCTGGCCGCGCATCCGTCTAGTCCTGACCTCTGGGCGTCAGGGCCTGAGTAACGACGAGGTCCCTGACCACGGGCAGTTCGTGCAAAAGCCCTATCGTCAGCGCGATCTGATGAGCGCCATCAGCCACGCGGGCTGAGGTCCCCCGGAGCGGTCCTGCCCAGGTGCGATGACGCTGCCGAAAACCTGACGTGTGGGCGTCCGGGCGCGGCTTGCGACCCCGCCAAGCCTCACTACCTGAAGGGTAGTCCCAGAGACCAGGCAACCGATGCGCGAGGAAGTTAGGCAGGTGATGGACCTCACGATCGAGGGCATCATCAAGGATGAAGGCTATGCCCGCGAGTTGGCCGAAGCCGCGTACTGGACCGAGCAAGACGGTCACCGGGCGATCGCCGAAGACATGCGCCACGTTGGCCGTCAGTACCGGATCCGAGGTATGAAGAAGCGGGCCAGGCTCGCCCTGCTTCAGCGCGCTTATCCGGACGGCTGAGCGGTCCTGCATGAAGACGTCCAGCACAAAGCCTAGCGCTCAGGATGGCACTCGGCTGCCAGATTGAGCGTCACGGTGCACAGCACCGTGCCGGCCTCATCGCGCACGTAGGCTTTGAACGCACGTTGCCCATCCGCGGGCGGTGGCTCGCGCCCGATGTCCGGCAACGCCGCGATCGCGGCGTCCCTGGCGGCGTGCAGATCTGCGTAGCAGGTGCCCTCCTCATCGCGCAGACCAACCTGGCCGTCCTCATAGTCGATGAAATAACGGGGCATCACAACGTGCGGGCTCAGGGACGCAAACGGACACGAACCTAGAAAACCTGCAGCCGCAAAAGGTTGCATGGGTTAGGGCGTGTGCCCTTCTAGGATAGCCAAGCCGATGAAACGCGCCACTCTTTCGGGCATCTGAGCACTAGTGGCCAGACAGGGGCGTAAGCGTTGCGATAAAGATTGTGCCCAAGACGATCAGGACTGACCCGCCGCTAATCCCCATGCTCCCCGACATCGACGCACTGCTCAGCGGCAACCTCCTGCTCAGCGCCCTGCGCCTGCCCGATCAGGCCCTGATCAAATCCCACCTGGAGCTGAAGGAGTACGCGCGCGGCGAGGCGCTGTTCGAGGCAGGCGAGGACGTCAGTTACATCGCCTTCCCGCTCGGCCAGTGCGTGGCCGCCCTCGTTATCGGTTTGACCGACGGCCGCGCGGTCGAGACCGCCACGGTCGGCCGTGAGGGCGCGATCGGCGGCGTGGTCAGCCAGGGCTCGCTGCCAGCATTCAGCCGCGCGGTCGTGCAGGTCCCCGGCGCCGTGCTGCGCATCGAGGCGCCGGTGCTGCAGCAGATCAAGCAGACCTCACCGGGGCTGCGCAACCTGATCACCCGCTACTCCGACTGCCTGCTCGCGCAGGTGCTACAGTCGGTGGCCTGCAACGCCAGCCACACGATCGAGGCCCGCTGCGCCCGCTGGCTGCTGAGCCTGCAGGACCGGCTCGGCACCAACGTCCTGCCGATCACCCATGAGGTGCTGGCCGAGCTGTTAGGCGTGCAGCGCTCCTACCTGTCGCGCGCGCTCCGCACCCTGCAGCAGCAGGGGCTGATCCAGGTCCGCCGCGGGCGCATCATCATCGTGAGCCGCCCGGCAATGGAAGAGGCCACGTGCGAGTGCCACGGCGCGGTCAAGCGGCACTTCGAGGCCGTGTTGGGCGCCGTCTACAACGCCGGCGGCACGCTGGTGTCACTACGGCCTCAGCCCGCCGAGAAAACTCCGATGTGTCAGGCCGTTTGATGCGGCAGGACGCGATGGAACATAACACCCTCCGCGGACGTGACCCTGTCATGAAGCAGGCCAAGTCCCTGAAGGACGAAGGTGCGCGCCTGCAGGCGCTCGACAGTTACGGCATCCTCGACACGCCGCGCGAACAAGGCTTCGATGACGTTGCGGCGCTGGCCGCTGAGATCTGCTGCACGCCGATCGCGGTGGTGAACTTCATCGGGGACGGCCGGCAGTTCTTCAAGGCCGAGGTTGGCCTCGGCGTGCGCGAAACCCCGCTGGAAACGTCGTTCTGCCGCCAGGCCATCCTGCAGAGCGACTTCCTCTACGTCCCGGACGCGACCAAGGACCCGCGGTTCGAGGGTAACCCCCTGGTGACCGGCGAGCCAGGTTTGCGCTTCTATGCCGGTGCCCTGCTCAAGACCGACGACGGGCAGCCGATCGGCACGGTCTGTGTGCTCGACACACAGCCCCGTGGGCTTACGGAACGCCAGCAGGCCAGCCTCCAGCGCCTAGCGCGCCAAACCATGGCGCAGCTGGAGCTGCGTCGCGCTGCCCGCGTGCAGCAGGCCGAACGGGTGCTGCAGGGCCGGATCCTGGAGAGCGCGACGGACTACGCGATCATCGCGATGGATCGCAGCGGGCGGGTGACCCGCTGGAACACCGGCGCCGAGCAGATCCTCGGCTGGCGTGAGGCGGAGATGCTGGGGGAGCTGACCCACCGGTTCTTCACACCCGAAGACCAGGCGATCAACCAGCCCGAGATCGAGATGGGCACTGCTCTGGAGCGGGGCAGCGCGCCGGACGAGCGCTGGCATGTCCGCAAGAACGGCACGCGGTTCTGGGCCAGCGGCGAGATGATGCCGCTCAAGGCCGAAAACGGCGAGATCCAGGGCTTCCTCAAGATCCTGCGTGACCGCACCCAGCAGCAGGACGATGCCGCCTCTCTGCAGGACAGCGAGCTGCGCTTCCGCTCGCTTGTCGAGGTCAGCCCGCAGGTGGTCTGGTTCGGCGACGCAGCGGGCAACGTCACCTACTGCAACGCTTACTGGTACGACTATACGGGTCTGCCTCCTGGTGAGACCGGCGAGGCGAGCTGGATGGGCGTGATCCATCCGGACTATCGGGCGGCAACGCAGAGCGCCTGGCTGGCGGCGGCCCGCACTGGTGAGGCCTACGAAGTCGAGTTCCCGCTGCGCCGGGCCGACGGGCAGTACCGCTGGTTCCTGTCGCGGGCCCGGCCGGTGCGCGACCCCAATGGAGCGGTCCGCAGCTGGATCGGCGCCTCGCTCGACATCCATGAGCGCAAGCAGGCTGAAACCCGTTTCGCCGCCCTGACCGATCTCTCGCCGGCGATCATCTGGTTCGGCAATCCGGACGGCAGTCTCAGCTACCTGAACGACCGCTGGTACGAGTACACTGGCCAGACGCCGGAGCAGGCCTTGCCGCTGGGCTGGGGTGAGGTGATCCATCCGGACGATCTGCCCGGCCTGCTGGAGGTCTGGGAGGATGCACGCACCCGTGAGGTCCTCTACGACACCGAAGCCCGGCTCAGGCGCATCGATGGCGTCTACCGCTGGTTTCTGATCCGCGCCGAGCCCCTGCGCGACGAGGCAGGCAAGGTCATCGGCTGGCTGGGCAGCAACAGCGACATCCACGACCGCAGGCATGCCGAACAAGCCCTGCAGAAGGCGCAGGACCAGCTGCGCCTGGCGGTGGAGGCCACGGACATCGGCATCTTCGACTACGACCTGGTTACCGGCGATCTCGGCTGGGATGCACGGGTCTGTGCCCTGTTCGGGCTGCCGCCGGACGCGCCGGTGTCCTACGACGTGTTCCTGGCCGGCCTGCACCCGGACGATCGGAGCTGGGTGGATAAAGCGGTCAAGGCTGTCCTCGATCCGGCCGGCAACGGCGTTTACGACATCGTCTACCGCACCATCGGCCTGCAGGACGGCATCGAGCGCTGGGTTGCGGCCAAGGGACAGACGTTCTTCGCGCAGGGCAAGGCGGTGCGCTTCATCGGCACCGTGCGTGACGTCACTGCGAGCCGGCAGGCCGAGCAGGACCTGCGCGAGACCGAAGAGCGCTATCGGATGGCCTCACGCGCCACCAACGACGCGATCTGGGACTGGAACCTGGCCAGCGATCATATCCGCTGGAACGAGGCGGTGCAGACCCTGTTCGGCTATGCCGCTGACGAGGTCGGGCCGAGCGGCGCCTGGTGGAAGTCGCACATCCATCCGGATGACCGCGAGCGCATCAAGGCCAGCATCTACGCCGTGATCGATGGCGGCAGCGAGCATTGGGTCGACGAGTACCGCTTCCTGCGCGCCGACGGCTCCTACGCCTACATTCTCGACCGCGGCTATGTCATCCGGAATGGCCAAGGCCAGGCAGTCCGAATGATCGGCGCGATGCTCGACATCACCGAGCGCAAGCGTGCCGAGGAACACCAGCGCCTGCTCACGGGCGAACTGCAGCACCGGGTGAAGAACACCCTGGCGATGATCCAGGCGATCGCCAACCAGACCCTGCGCAACGCGACCTCGCTGCAGGAAGCGCGCGAAGCCTTCCAGGCCCGTCTGATCGCGCTGGGCAAAGCGCACGACATTCTGACCCAGGCCAGCTGGACCGCCGCGCCGATCGCAGAGGTGATCGAGGGCGCGCTCGGTGTGCACCGCCATGATGCCTCACGCATCCGGATCAGCGGCCCCAACGTGCTGCTGGCGGCCAAGCCCGCACTCTCGCTGGCGTTGGCGCTGCACGAGCTCGCGACCAACGCCGCCAAATACGGCGCGCTCTCAAACGAGAGCGGCGTGGTCGAGCTGCGCTGGCACGTGGTTCACGACGACGCGGCGCCCCGGTTCTGCCTGACCTGGACTGAACAGGGCGGGCCGCCAATCCTCACTCAACCAGCCCGTCGCGGGTTCGGCTCGCGTCTGATCGAGCGCAGCTTTGCGGCAGAGGTCGGTGGCGAGGTCAAGCTCACCTATGCGCCCACGGGCGTGGTCTGCCGACTGGAGGCGACGCTCGCCGCGATGCAGGAGCAGCGCGGCGAGCTGGCGGCGTAGCGGCCGGATCCGGGGCCGGGGGTTTGTATCCGGCCACGCTGAAACCTTCCCTGTGGCTTCCGGCTTAGGATTGCATGAGTTCGCCTGCTGTGTCGTCGCCTGTCGTTGCCCTGGTTGCCGAGGATGAGTTTCTGCTCCGGATGGAGGCCGCCGACACGCTCACGGATGCCGGGTTCACGGTGCTGGAAGTAACCACCGCCGACGACGCCTTACGCTTCCTGGAAGAACGGGACGGCGTCGACCTGCTGTTCACCGACGTGAACATGCCCGGCGATCTCAGCGGCTTCGACCTGGCCCGAGAGGTGGCCGGGCGCTGGCCCGAGATCACCATCATCGTCTGCTCGGGCGCGACGCGGCCAGAGCCCGGCGACCTGCCGGAAAAGGCGCGGTTCATCGATAAACCCTACTCGGCCACGCTGGTGCAGCAGATCCTGCGCGAGCTGCGCGCAGCCTGAGCTGGAGCTCGCTGGTTCCCGGAATTTTTCGACATTCACCAGAATTATGTTGGGACCCTGCTGCGCAAAGCCACGTTTTCCCCACGCTGGCCGTCGGTGAGATCACTCCCGCTGCCTCGAATGATCAACAATCGGGAGATGGGAAGATATGGCCACCAAGCAGAAAACCTTGCAGGACGCGTTCTACGAGACCCTCAAGGACGTGTACTACGCTGAGAAGCAGTCGGTGCGTGCGCTGAAAAAGTCGGCCAAGGCCGCCGAGCATGAGGAATTGAAGCAGGCGTTCGAGACCCACGCCGAGGAGAGCGCCGTCCAGGTCGAGCGCCTGCAGCAGGTGTTCGAGATCATCGGCAAGCCGGCGCGTGCCAAGACCTGCGAGGCCATGCAGGGCCTGACCTCCGAGATGGAGGAGGACCTGGAGGACTTCGGCGACAGCCCGGCCGCCGATGCCGTGCTGGCCGGCTGTGCGCAGGCGGTCGAGCACTACGAGATCGCCCGTTACGGTACCTTGAAGACCTGGGCCAGCCAGCTCGGCTACGGGGACGCGGCCAAGCTGCTCGATGAGACGCTGCAGGAGGAGAAGAAGACCGACCAGCTCCTCTCGCAGATCGCCGAGCGCATCAACGTTGAGGGTTCCGAGGAGAGCACCGACGAAGGTGCCACCAAGGGCAAGGGCGGGCGCAAGGCCGCCTGAGCCAAGCCCCAGCGGCCTGCTGACACGAAAAGGGCGCCCTGCGGCGCCCTTTTTCTTGTTTGGTCGGTCAGGCCGACGTCAGACCTTGAGGTAAGAGGACAGGGTCGCGATGCGTGAGCCAACCATGCGGATCGCCTGACGCAGCTTCTCATCGCTTATGCCCAGGCGGGCAGCGAACTGTTCACGGGCCGAACGATCCCAGACGTCGAGGTGGGAGCGCTCCGCGCTGGTGTTGTGGGTCTCAGCCATAAAATGCGATGTCGCGCCCGAAACGGGCACGCTCCTGATACAGCTGTTGGGATAAAGGGAGAACACCACAACGGGCATTTTGTTGCCATGCATGCCGCGCACGGAGTTGGCGCGTCGGCCCAGCCATTCTGCTCGACAAGCAGTGCTGTGTGCCTCAGCCCTGCAGCAGCAGTTCACCCCACCTTCGGGCGGAACTGCACCACCTCCGCCTCAGGACGCAGGCTCATCATCAGCGCGCGGGCGAGATCCGCCTGCTCGAACGGCTTGGCCAGGCGCACTACATCCGCCAGCCCGACTTCGGGCAGCTCGGCATAACCGCTGGCCAGGATCACTGGTACGGTGGCGTGCTCCGCCCGGAGCGCGTCAATCAGCTGCGCACCGGTCATGCCGGGCATCATCTGATCCGTGATCACGAGATCGATGCTCTCCCCCCGGCGCAGGACCCGCAGCGCCTGGGTGGCGGAGGTGGCCTCAAGCACAGCATGGCCGAGGTCCTCCAGCATGGCTGCCGTGTTCGCCAGCACCAGCGGGTCATCATCGACCACCAATACCGTCAGCGCCTTGAGGTGGGGCAGCGACGGGCCTGTGTCAGTCGCCTCGTCTCTCAAACTGCCAGCCGGGGCTTCCGGCAGCCACAGCTCTGCGGTCGTGCCCTGGCCTTTAATGCTCCTGAGGATCAGTCGGCCGCCCGACTGCTCAGCAAAGCCATGCACCATCGAGAGACCCAGTCCCGTGCCCTTGCCGACGCCCTTGGTCGTAAAGAACGGCTCGGCCGCCCGGGCGAGTGTCTGCTCGTCCATGCCCTCACCCGTGTCGGTCACCGACAGGCAGACGTAGCTGCCGGGTGCCAGTCCGGGGATGTCATTGGTCGCCGCCTGCGCCTCACGCGCGGCGATCGTGATCGCGCCACCCTCCGGCATGGCGTCACGGGCGTTCACGGTCAGGTTCAGCAGCGCCAGCTCCAGCTGGCTCGCATCCGCGCACGCCAGCGGCAGCTGCAGCGGAAACTGTGTGCTGACTGGAATGGTCGAGCCGATCGAGCGCTGCAGCAGCTCGGCCATGCCGCGCACGAGTTCGGGCACATCGATGGGGTCGGTGGTCAGTTCCTGGCGCCGGGCAAAGGCGAGCATGCGCTTGGTCAGCGTCGCGCCGCGCTCAGCCGCCTGAACGGAGTTCTCGATCAGCTGCCGGAGTTTGGGATCCGCCGGCAGCCGCTTCCGGGCGAGGCTCAGGTTGCCGAGCACGACGGCGAGCAGGTTGTTGAAGTCGTGCGCCACACCGCCGGTGAGCTGCCCGATGGCTTCCATCTTCTGGGACTGGATGAAGCGGGCCCGGGTTTCCTCCAGTGCCTGCTGCGCCTGCCGCCGCTCGGTCACGTCGCGCGTGATTTTGGCGAAGCCGACCAGCTCGCCATGGTCGCCGCGGATGGCATCGATGATGACGTGCGCCCAGAACCGCGTACCGTCCTTACGCATGCGCCAGCCCTCGGCCTCGAAGCGGCCCTCGGTCGACGCTGTCCGCAGGGCACGCGCCGGCAACTCTGTCGCGCGGTCCTCGTCCGTGTAGAACCGGGAGAAATGCTCGCCGATGATCTCGGCGTCGGTGTAGCCCTTGAAGCGCTCTGCGCCGCGGTTCCAGCTCGAAACGTGGCCAAGCGGGTCAAGCATGTAGATGGCGTAGTCCTGGACCCCCTGCACCAGCAGGCGGAAGCGCTGCTCACTCTGGCGCAGGGCGTCCTGGGTGGCTTTTCGCTCGCTGAGATCCCGCGTGACCTTGGCGTAGCCGACCAGCTCGCCGTCCGCACTCCGGATCGGGTCGATCAGCACGTGCGCCCACATCAGGGTGCTATCTTTGCGAACCCGCCAGCCCTCCTGCTCGAAGCGGCCCTCTGTGGCGGCGATGTGCAGGGCTCGCGCTGGTAAGTTCGTGGCCCGGTCCTCCTCTGTATAGAAGCGCGAGAAATGCTGTCCGATGATCTCCTGGTCCGTATAGCCTTTGAAACGCTGGGCGCCGCGGTTCCAGCTCACAACATTGCCCTGCGGGTCGAGCATATAAATCGCGTAATCAACGATTGACTCAACGAGCAAGCGGTAGCGCTCATCGCGAACGACTGCCGCCTCAAGGGCCTTTGTTGTCATTTCCATATGATCTTGTTGAGTGCTGGGGCGTGAATGTTCGGCAGCCATAACGCGGTCCTACCATAACGGTGCTAAGCTGTCGTGGACTTCGCGCGAGGGTTGAAGGGCGCGAGTTTCCGCTCATGTAAAGAAAACGACCGTTTTCTGGACATACCACGAGCGCCTGCTGTCGTGCTGCCGGCGCCGCGGTGGAACTGGTCACCGAACGCGCCGGCTCACGGCCCGCTCTCACCCTCTAGCCCGGCCATGTTCCGACTCGCGCCGCCGAGATGCGCAGCTTCCCGACCCTGCACGCCGCCCTGGACGCCGCAGCCGAGGCTATCGATGGTCAGGATGCCATTCCGTGGATCATCACGAACAGCGGCGACATCCTCACATCCCCCAAGATCGCCCACCCGAGTGCAACTGCTGCTCGCACCTTCAGTGCGTGTGGTGTGATGCCCTTCCTGCTGCCGTGCTGCTTACCGTACCACGACCGTCTTCTAACGCCTCTTGCCGGACCCGACCGTACCCTGTCGTGCCGTGCCTCCACCGACGTGCCACGGCGCCGTTCAGGCCGAGACCGGATCCGGCGACGCCGTCATCCATCAGCTGACCCATCTGCGCAGTGGGGAAAGGCTGCGGCCACGAAGGGCTACAAGGGCCCACAGGGTGCCAGTCATTGCCAGCGAGTTTGCCAGCGATTTGCCACGAGCTTGGGGGTATCACACCTCACGCACTGAAGTGTCTGCCGTTCCGTAGACCCACCGAGGAACCCGGCTGCGCGGACGGCGTAGAGATCCTCGACCGTCTGCTCGAAGCGCAGCAGACCGAAGCACCCTGCAGCAACGTGAACCATGGCGACGTGTTTCAGGGTGCTCCGAAACGCTCGCAAAGGATCGAAAATGTTCTCTGCACGCCTGTGCACCAATGGTGCGGGAGCATCCTGAGGACACCGGCTTCTACCCGGATGCCAAAACCGGCGGCGTCAGCCCATTCGCATAAGGGCAGGCTACGGAGCGACGGGGCGTTCCGCGGTCGTACGCGGCCTAGGGCGCACCGTGGGAAGGCCTCCTTCGGGGGCGTCTACGAAGCAGGGGCCTATGACCGCTCGGGGTGGATTGAAGACTGTCCGCTTCGCTTCCGCCGATCACCGATGGACCGTAGTAGGCTGCATGGCGCCCTTGTCGTAGGGTCCGTTGTGCTGGCTGTCGCCCTATGGGTCGCAATCTATGAGGTGACTGACCGCGTTATCTGGCTTTGGTGACCGAGATCGGCAGTCCGCCTTAGACGCCCTTGGCCGAGAACGCCCACATGCCATGAGGCTGACGGGCAGAGCTTGCCGTAGAATGAGCAAGGCCCGCCCTGGTGTTCCAGTAGCGGGCCTGATGCGACTGCGTTGGCGAGGCCGCACCAATCAACTTGGAAGGCGGTGCTGCTCTGCTGACGCTCGGCTCCCCAGCCGGTCGCTGAGAGCAACCTGATGCGTCATGGTTAACGGATCGTTGCCGCCGCAACGACAGTCGTCCAACCGGCGCTATGGCCGCCCCAGTTGGCTGCATTCGCTGCAATATCGATCGGCTGCGACGCGGACGACCATAGTGTCTGGCGACCCATTCGTTGCGCATATGAAGCGTGTTAGGTATTGGGCGAAAGCACGGTACGCGATTGTATGCACTTCCCCACGGAGAAAAATCCTTTGTACGACCCTAAGTTTATCGTTTTGACCAGCGAACTTGTGGCTTCATATGTCATGAACAATTCAGTACCGGCGACTGAGCTTCCTAATCTCATCCTCAGGGTGTATGACGCGGTATCGGGGCTGACTTCTGGTGGCGCACGTGACGCAGCAGTGCAGACCGTTGAGGTTGCCAGACCTAGCCCCGCCCAGATCCGCAAGTCGGTCCAGCAGGACGGGATCGTCAGCTTCATCGACGGCAAGACCTACAAGACCCTCAAGCGGCATCTGACCGCCAACGGCCTTAGCCCGCAGAGCTACCGTGAACGCTTCGGTCTGTCAGCGGACTATCCGATGGTCGCTCCGAGCTACGCCGAGCAGCGCTCCGCCCTGGCCAAGGCGATCGGGTTGGGGCAGCCCGGCGCGATGGCCGAACGCGCACTCAAAGGCCGCAAGGTAGGTTGATCATTTGGTGGTGGGCCATTGACGCGTTGCCACAGGTGAAGGACCAATTACGCTACGGTCTTCAGGGAAGCTGACGCACCGCAGGTTTTTACGGAATGGCTGTGTTCCACCTCCAATGCGTGGTCCACCGAGGATGCGTGAGTGGTATCGCGCTCGACAGCGAGCGGATTTCTGCCTGTACCGAAGCTGGGGCGGTTGTGAAGCCAAGGTTCGGTTTTCCCGCCTCTTGGGCTCCCGCTCGGGGTGGGCGGCTTTGAGGGACGACGCTGGCCGCGTCATCTGGACCTCACGGCGCCAGGAGGTGTCCGGTGCTTCCGACGAAGGCTGACTGCACGTCGCCGGTCTAACGTCGCTCCGGCTGCGCGAGCATGATGGCGGCGCGGACGGCGGCTCGCCGAAGCTCTGCGCTCGCCCATGGCTGGCCAATCAGCGTGTTGGCGAAGGGATGGTCCGCGACGGCTGCGGCTGGATCGATCCGATAGCCGTCGCCGAACGAGACAGGGCCGGTGGTTGGATCGGCCATGTAGGCGTTCACCACGGCGGCAACATCGGTCTCGACGATATCGAGAGTAGCGAACAGGTCGAGCGTCATGAGCCGGTTTGACATGGCGCCGCCATAGCCGCTCCACGATGGCCACACTCTGAACGAGGTTAACGGCCGGCATGTGGCCCAGTCACGTCTTTGCGAGGCCCCACACGGACCAAGCGCTATCAACGGCTCGGCAACACGCTCTTCAGGAGATGGCTATCGTTTGAGCGGCTGCGACTTTTGCTCGTCAGGCAGCACTTCCTGCAGATGGCGGTGTACGATCCTGGCGCTGAATGGCTTCCCGATGAAGTGCGCGCCTTCCGGCAGGCCGTCAGGGCCCGGTAGAACCCGCCCGGAGGCCACGACGATGGAGATGTGCGGGTAGCCAGCAGCATGCATCGCCCTGATCGCTCGTGCGATGTCAGCCTGGGTCACACGTGCTGGAGTGCGGGGCATTGGCCATCCCTTTGGGAGGATCCTATCCTTGAACCTGATCTGCTCACGACCGACGAGGCGGCCAAGCTGCTGCGGATCGGGCGCCGGACCTTTGATGGGCATGTAGCCCGCGGTGACACCGCCAATCCGAGAGGTCTGGAGGGGAGCCCAAGATTGGTTCGCCATCTCGGATCGTTACGCCACCTTGGCCGTTCCCCAGGCTGATCATACCGACCGGAGGCATCTCATGGCCAAGGATATGAAGAGCAAGTTCCCTGGGTCCTTGCGTGACCGAAAAGACGCGGCGAATGAGGAAGCCGTCAAGGTGAGCACCAAGATCGATGAGGCGTTCGAAAAACTAGCCAAGAAGATGCGTGGTCAGGCGGACAAGGCAAAGATAAAAATTGACGGCACGAACAAGCCAGAAAAGCGCGCTAAGTTCCTGCGGCGCTATGAGTTGTATGTGGACGCAGCAACACATCTCGAAGAGCGTCTCTCGCATCGTTCCGAAGAGTCCGATAGAGATTAACTCGGTGCGGGCGCTCGAGTTAGATATATTGTATCATATTGTGTCTATTCAACCCGGCTTCAGCCGTATATTAAGCATCAAATATTCTGAAAGTCCGGCCACTCGCTTGAGGTTGGATGGCGGAGCGGCGGCGACCGACAGCGCGTCCAGAGCCTCATCCGCGGTGTTCACCAGCACAGCGTAGATGGGGGCTACGTCGATGCTCGATGACTACAAGGTAGCACTGAAGCTCGAGTGGTTTACTCACCCATACGGAATGGGGCGACCGTAGCAGTTCACGCGTTGTCGGTTGACCCCTTTCGGCAGCGATCCCAGCTCGCTGTAGGCTCGGATTGTCGTTCTATCGGCCGGTAGCCTATGAAACGGGACATCCAACGCATCGCAGCCGGGGCCAAGGTCGTCGGCAGAGGGGATTGCCATTGCTTCGATCGAGGAACTCGCTGGTACGTTGCAGGGGCTGGCCGGACCGGGGATCAAGCGGAAGGAACTCGTCGCAGCGGTGCGCGAGAAACATCCCAAAGCGTCCAAGAAGGACATCGTGCGGGCCGCCTTCTACGCCCTCACGAGCGCCGTGGATGGCGACGTTGAGCGTGCCCAGCGGCTCCATGACTTCGCGCTCAGCGAGCGAGCTCCTGAGGACGGGGAGCCCCCGCTTCCGGTGACGCGTCGGAAGAAGGATCGGCGTCGGGATGCCCATCGCAACCACCAGAAGGCGCACTGAGTGGCGCTGAGCAGACCAGCGGGGCATGTCGTTTGATTGTCGCAGCACGGACATATGAGACGCACCGCGCCGTTTCACCGACTCGCCGGGAGCGCATCATGCCCAAGCACTACTGCCTCGACCCGCACGACCCCTACGCCGAGCAAGAGGTCCTGGTTGAGTTCCAGCCAACCGCCGCAGGTCTGATCCTGATCTCGGCCATCGACGAGTGCGACGAGGATATCCTGCCCGACTTAGTCGATGCGCAGTGCGACGATCTCCGATGCGAACTCGCGATGGCTTGCCGGACCACCAACGGGTCTGGCCAGCTTCCAGGCACCACGGCAACACCTGCAGGGTGAAGTCCAACGGAGGGCTCGTAGTGCCGGTTCGCTGACGAGCCGATCAACACGGCCAAGGTCATCTCACCGTCGTGACACGGGCATAGGGGACGCGCCCTCTGGTTGTGCAACCCGATGGGAACCCGTGGTTGATTGGTCTGACTACCTCGATGAAAGCCGCCCGGCGTCAGCCGATCAAAGCCGGATGCGAATGTATATCGCTATGGGGCTGACCGGCATGGGGATGCTCGGTGCAATTGGCGGCATGCTGCACGTCCTCCCGGCCTGAACCGGGCTCTTGAGAACCTATGAAATGAGCGAAACCGAAACGCTTCAGCCGTTCACCTTCGAACTGGTCCCGTCGCAGCGCGAGACGGGCGGCTACCACTGGGCGATCCGCAAGCACGGCAAGCTGGTACAGCGCTCCGACACTCCGCTCTCGACAGAGACGAAGGCGCGCACCCAGGCGCTGGCCATGATCGAACGACGCCGCGTCGGGCAGGTGAACTGGTAGTCCGCGTCCGCTGCACCATTCCGGACGTCATCAGCATGCGTTGCGTTCCTGGACACCTCAGTCCGCAGTCTGGACCAACCACGTCGCGTTACGGATGCCGAGCACACCAACATGTGGCAGCCGAACACTGGAACGGTGACGAGACAAGCTTTGCTTGCACCTACTCGCCATCGAGGACGCCTAAACCGCGCATCAGAGGCCCAAGCTCGAACGCGCTACGCGACTGTCAGTTCGTGGTTTGACGCGTTACCTAGCTATATTTCGCCGACTTAGAAATGCTGGGTTGGAGTTTTAGATCATTATCAAGTACTTTGCCGGCTGGTTGCGTATATGCAACGCCTATTAAGAGATGACTCGCTTCCGAGAGAAAGGCATTTGCTCGATCTTATCTTTAGGGCATAGACCGTCTCGGCGCGCTTCACGGAGCCGTCAGCCTGCTGGAGCCCACTGACAAACGTGGGTCGCAATAAATCGAGTGGCGAGATCCGGACAAACCGGACGCTGTCATGCCAACGGTCTCGAAGCTTTGGGGTTATCGATGAGGTTCTTGAAGAGCTCAATGCTGAGCTCGGCTGCTGCATTCGCGGCGGTCGGTGCTGCGCACGCCGCCGACCTTCCGGTCAAGAAGGCGGTCCCGATCGAGTACGTCCGCGTCTGCTCGGCCTACGGCGCCGGCTTTTTTTACATTCCTGGCACCGACACCTGCCTGCGTCTCTCCGGCCGCGCCCGGTTCGAGGGCGGCTACCAGACCAGCTACTCGCGTCAGAACGGCTCGAACGCCGGTGATACCTCGGGCTACCAGGGCCGGATGCGTATCAACCTGGATGCCCGCACCCAGACCGCCTACGGCACCCTGCGCGCCTTCGTCCGGCTCGATGCCGGTTCCCGCACCGGCTATTCCGGCGTTGGCACCTCCGGCACTCAGCAGCGCATCGGCCAGGCCTTCCCGGCCCTCGGCATTGACCAGTTCGGCCGCGCTCAGCAGTTCGTGAACGTCGACAAAGCGTTCATCCAGTTCGCCGGCCTCACCGCCGGTCGCGCCTCGTCGTTCTTCGACTTCTACGCTCACGACTTCGAGTTCGCTGGCGCTACGCTCGGCTCCGACATCGCCTCGACCAACCTGCTCGCCTACACCGCGACCTTGGGCAACGGCCTATCAGCCACGCTCTCGGTCGAAGACCCGGTCTTCCGCCGGACCCCGATCTTCTCGCCGTCCAACAACCCGGGTGGCGTCACGAGTAACGCCAACATCGCGAATTTCGCGCAGAGTAATGCGCCCGCCCCGGTATTCATCGGTTACACCGGAGGGGTGCCGACGCGGTTCAGCTTCGTCGACGTGATCCAGCGCTCGCGCATGCCCGACTTCGTCGGCGCGTTGCGTCTCGATCAGGCCTGGGGTTCGGCTCAGGTCTCGGCTGCCGTGCATGAGCTGAACGTCGGCAACGTCGCCAACGGTGCGGGTACTGGCACCGGCTCGAACATCAGCATCCCGCATACCAGCAACTCCTACGGCTGGGCGGTGCAGGGCGGCATCAAGATCAACACGCCGTTCATCGCGCCGGGCGACGCCCTGTACCTGCAGGGCGCCTACGGCTCCGGCTCGCAGATGTACACCGGTTACTGCGCCTACAGCGGCTGCTATTCGCAGAATGCGACTACGATCCAGGGTCAGAAGTTCGCCCAGTACTTTGCTGACGCGACGATCAATCCGTTCAGCGGACAGATGGAGCAGTCGACGAGCTTCACCGCGACGGCTTCGTTCCTGCACTACTGGACGCCGGAGTGGCGCTCGGCCTTCTTCGGGTCGTACGGTGAGATGGACTACCGCTCCGGTGCCCGTCTTGCCCAGGGCGCGGCCTTCGCACTCGCCAACCCGGCCGGTGCCAACTCCTTTGGTGTGAACGCGGTTGGTACGCCGGGCACGACCTTCTTCAACCTCAGCGAGGCCCTGCGTGATACCTACCAGTTCGTCGCGGGTGCAAGCTTGATCTGGTCGCCGGTGAAGGACCTCGATATCGGTGTCGAGGGCTTCTACACCCAGATCGGTCTCAAGAACGGCCGCGTGATCGACCGCGACAAGAGCCCGACTGCTTACGCCAACGTCGCGGGTATCAACGCCGGCACTTTCGTGCCGCGGACCACCACGCAAGACTCAGTCTCTCAGGTTCGCTTCCGCGTTCAGCGCGACTTCTAGTTCTCCAGATCGGGATCGGATTTCTCCAAAGCTCCGATCTTGATGTCCCCGTGCAAAGGGATCCCACTGGCCCGGCCGCAAGGTCGGGTCTTTTTTTGCGCCGTTGTCGGCAGGGTTTAAAATATATGCCATTTGTACTTGATTGAAAAAATATAGAGAAAAGAGGATTGCGGGTTCATCCCACCTTCTCCTCGATCCCCAGGGTGATGCACGTTATCTCGGCGCCATGGCCAAAGAGATCCCCACCATCGGCGACCTGCGGCGCAAGTCCGAGGAGATCGGGGCGGCGACGGCCGCCTACCTGAATGACGAGAACGCCGAGCAGTTCGTTTTCAAGCCGGGCCACCAAATCGCCGTCGCCTAGGCGATTGAGATGCACGCCCAGGCCAAGAAGCTGCTGGCGGAAGAGGTCACTTCGCCGGGGATACGGCGGACGATGGTCATGACCGCCGTCATCACCATGGACTTCACGGCTCAGGGATGAGCACCTCGGATATGCGCAAAGCGATGTTAGCGAACATGGAGGCCCTTGCGGACGATATCCTCGTCATTGAGGCGATGGCAATAGAACCCGCGGAAGCCGGAGCCGAGCTGTCTGACCGCGGGGCTGAGGAGCTACGCGCTATGGTCAGACGGAAGCAAGTTCAGGCACTCGAACGGCGTAGCCAGCTCGCCGCCCTCAGGGTGGAGTATGACGCGTTGTTTCGCCCAGCGCAGTAGGAAGCCTCATGCGGGTTCAGCGGGTCGAGGTGCCGGAAACAAGGGGGCCACCCCCGAGGGAGCGGCCCAAGTCTAGGGAGGAAACGCCCGTAAAGGGCAGCAACGCGACGATGCTGGCGCTATCGCCGTGCCGCGCTGCATCAACCCATGGTGCGGCGCACGGTTCCAGGTGCCACTTGACGGATCTCCTGAATGGAACGGGCTGTTCTCTAGGACCAAGGGTGGCCCACTGATCGGCGCTAGCACAAAGCTCTACTGGTCCGCCCCTTACTCGGGGAGGGCATGGATCGGACCAACGTGTGTTCCTCGTCAGGACCCACTACCTTGCTTCGCGACCAATCGGGGCCAACGAGAAAAGCCCGCCCTGGTAATCCAGGTGCGGGCTTGGTGCGATTGCGCCGGCGAGGCCGCACCGTGTCATCAGGGGGGCGGTGCTGCTCTGCCGACGCTCGGCTCTCCAGTCGATCGCTGAAAGCAACCTGGGGCGTTATGGTTAACAGATCGTTTCAGCTTCGGAGGCGACGGTTTAACTGATGCAATGGACGTCCCCGGCGGGCTGCAGTAGCTCCATGGCATGGCCAGCAACCCGACCGTGTCAGACCTCCTGAAATCGAAAGAGGTCACCGACGCGCGCCGCGGTTATCAGCCTCTCATATTGGTCACGAACCTATGGCTCTCGGGTACGCCATCGCGCTCGTCCTAATCGGGGCGGGCTCGGCTCTGTTCGTGGTCGGCACATGGATAATTCGTCGGGACGCTCATGCCCGAGCCTCAGTCCTCAAGACGTTCCTGAAGACCGGCGTGGCTCCAGCCATACCTGCGACCCACATAAGTGTACCAAGGTCGACCTCGCGACTGCCTGTAGGAAAGCTACTTCTACGAGCACCTGGCCCACCTCAGGCGGAGGTAACCCATGCGCTTCGGCGAGCCTATGACCGCTCCCGAATTCGTATCGCCGCTGCTTGATCGGCACTTTCACCTGGACGAGCACAAACTCGCCGCGGCGCTCGCGACTGCAAGGCATGTAGTAGACAACCACGCGATGACGTTCAGCCGGCAGGCGACAACCCCGTCCAGCATTCACCGTGACGGGGTCTGGCTCGGTTTAGGGCTATTCAGCCGCCACCACCGTTCCCGGCACCACCGCCACCGCTGCCCGTTGTACCAGTACGCGAGGGCTGGTTTGCATTACCTGCTGCAGCCGAGTCGGGCGCGATGCTGTCTGCAGCGCGGCCGGTGGGCGAGTAGGTGGCAGCACCCTCTTCTCCAGTCGAGCCTGGCTGGCGGGTGACAACGCCGGGTGAGCCAGGGGGAACGATCACGGTAGTGCTCGTCGGGGTCTCAATCACTTGAGCGACGGCGGGTGTCGCCAGCGCGGCGGCGAAGGCCGCAACAAGGATGGTTTTAGTCATAAGGTTCTTCTCCCGTTGGGCTGAAAACCGTCGATGGAGTGCAATGTCTCCCAGACGCGATGTCACAGGTGAGGGCGGCGTTGCGAGGATGGCGAGCCGGACATCCACTTCGAGATACAGCCCCGCGTTCGTCTCAGTGGCTGAGGTTTAGCGGGATAATGGTCGTCCTCAGGCTTGGTTGAGGTCAGCGCACGACCCCTTGTCGATCCAACCATGCTCGACACAACGTAGGCCAAGCCGCCGAGGGCGTCCCAGGGCGGCCCATGCCAAATCCGTGGCCACCGGCATCGAAGCGGTGCATCTCGACCGGCACGCCGTGCTCGCGGCACGCTGCTTCAAGCAAAATCGTGTTCTGCGGGCTCACCGTGGTATCGTCGGCGGCCTGTGCGAGGAACATCGGCGGATCGTTGGCGCGAACGTAGCTCTGCACAGACCACGTGTCCCGCACTTCCCGGCTCGCGTGTTCGCCCACCTGCTTGCGTGCTGTTGCGGTCTGATCAGACGGAGCGCCCAAGGTGACGACTGGATAGAGCAGCACAGCAAAGTCCGGACGGGCCGACTGTTCGTCAACGGCATCGACCGGCGCATAGGATCGGCAGTCGCTGCGGACGGCGACCATACCGAGGACATAGCCTCCAGCTGAGAAGCCAAGCACACCAACGCGAGCCGGATCTATGCGGTACTGCTCAGCCGCTGCACGGATCATTCGCAGCGCCCGTTGGCCATCCTGTAGCGGGGCCGGGGTCGGGTCAGACCATCCTTCTCCTGGCAACCGGTAAGTGAGGACGAAGGCCGTGATACCTTGATCAGTGAGCCATCGCGCAGCGGGATAAGCCTCGGTAGCTTGACTGATGCCCGTGAGGCCGCCACCGGCCGCGATCAGCATCGCGGTGCCGTTCGGCTGCGCTGGCGCGAAAACTTCGAGAGTAGGGGCTGCGATGTTGGAGATCACGCCGTCCTTCTCATGCACCGGTCCTGTAGGGCCACCGCCGCCGGGCGGGGTTCCAGGCCAGAGCGAAAGATGCTCGGGTGCGACATCGGCATGAGACCGACCTGCGAGGGCGCTCGTGACCGCTGTAATAAGAAGCGTGCGACGATGGAGTAGCATGACGTTCCCGATCAAAGGAAATGTCAGGCTAAGCAATTTCGATGACAGCTGATTGATCGCCTGGAAGGCGATCTGCTGAAGGTCAACAGGCGGGTGATCCAGGGAGGTGACGTGACCGGCTGGCTTTGAACCGGGCTGATTGAGAGGATCAGCCAGGACCGAAGGAGTTGGACATGAAGCGAGGTCAGAAGACGGGTGCGGAGCAGGTGGTGCTGAAGCTGCGCCAGATTGAGGTTCAGACGGCGCAGGATAAGAGTTTGGCGATAGCGTGTTGGGAGGCGGAGATCTCCGAGCAGAGCGACTCACGCTGGCGCGAGGAGTACAGCGGCCTGCAGATCGATCAGGCCCGTCGGATGAAGGATCTGGAGCGCGAGAACGCGCGATTGCGCCGGCACGACACGCTGCCGTAGATCGACGGACAACGGTGAAGGGATTGGCATCCTCCTTCACCCCTCAACGTCTCAGACCCCGAGCCGTCCCAACACGCTCGGGTGCAGCTCTAGCTGAAGCGCTGCATGCCCGCAGGAATGCGATTAGAGAGGCCGTGGAGCCCATTGGCATTCCGCTCGGCCGTGGTGGTGTTGACGCTGTTCCCGCTGAAACGCCTTCAGCGGGCTCCTAAGCGATCTGTGGCCATTGATAGGCGCAGCCGGCTCGCTTGCTCGGGCCCAATGCCGCCCGCACTCGGATCGCGGTTCCCCACCGGCCAGCTCTCTGTACTACAGGTCGTAGGAGATGCAGTCGTCCGCAACGGCGCCTGCTGACTGTGCATCGATGCCATTGCGGCACAGTCCGGTGTGAGCCGGCGGCTAGCGTAGGCCGCAATCCGCCCGGCCGAGGGCGACGGGCTGCTGACCATCCAGGAGCGCCGCCACCAAGGCCGGAATAACGACCCGAATGTCGTGCGCATCATCAGCCGGGAGGGGCTGGCTTGGCTCTGGCGGGGAGGGCGGGCCGCCGCCCCAGCGCTCTCGGGGGATAGGGTGCAAAAATCTGCACCCCACAGATAAGGGAGATCCACAAAGGCAGATTGTGGACACGGAACCGAAAGAAGGCTGCCGAGGGGTAGCGGTCGACCTCGGCCGATCAGGTTGAGCGAGAACTCGTGCGGGTGGTAGGACGGGACAAGCCATGCAGTAACGGTCTGCAGTCGGACGATATGACGAACGATATTCGCGACCGGCCCACTGTGGCAAATCCGCTCTCGCCTCCTCGTCATGGGCTAGTTAGCTCGCCCTAAACGAGGGGCTGCTCATGAACCGACACATTGCCGCGATCCTGCTGACCGCGATCGGGCTGGGCGCTTGCCAAACAGGTGCCCCAGGACCGCAGCAAGGCGGATCAGGACTTCGAGGCGCCGCGCTTCTCCAGGAAGATGTCACCCGTCTCAGAGCGGATCGCGATGCCCGTCGGATCAGCTACACGGAATGGGCCGAGCGCACACAGGCGGCCGCGCGAGCAAGCGTGCCGCTGAGTCGGCAGGAAGAGGACGCTCTCGAGTACCGCAAGCAGCTCGCACGCCGTGTAGATGCTGGAGAGATGACGCCGGCGCAGTTTGATCGCGAGAATGAGCGGGCCCTGCGGCAGCTGAAGGCTCAACGCGGCAGAGCCTAACCAGCGACAGCCTCTCCCAGGCCTGTTACAGGACGGCTTCTTCCCGTCAGCGCGCCCCAAGGCGTTCGCGACACCGCAAAGCGTGCGACGACAGGCGACTGTGGGCCAGTTCCTCGTAGGCCGCCCGTGAAGCCTCGGCCGGGCAGTCGCGTGAGGGTCGGTGCGGCGGGGGGACTGGACACCGCAAGCGCCGGCCCATGGCCTGTTATTGCAGGCGGCTTGATCCAGTGTTGGCTCGGATCCAGCGAGGCGAGAGAATGTCGCCATCCTCAGTGATGATCCAAGGCTGCGCGTCTTCAACGTTTATAGCTTTAGCCGCTGCCGCGAGAGCCTGACGTAGCGTCGGGAACTCGTGACCCTGTGCGACGTGCGCTGGGCCTCGGCTAGGCCACACGGTCAGCTCCGCGCGCTTGTCGAGGTCGGCTCGCGTCATGCTCTGCTCTCGGCTGTTGAGGGAGCAGGAGTGCTTACCGACCACATGCAGCACGCGAGTGACAATGTGGTTAACGGTTGGTGTCTCTATGCCCGTTGCTCGAGCTTCCGGCGCGAAGAAACACGACAGCTATGTGCGCTGATCGGAGCTCAGGCATTGTTTGTTGCGTCGCACGGGCCTAAGTGTGCGCTGCGGGATAGCGATGGCGTCGCGATCCCGCTGCCCTTCTTGGGCGTTTCCTCCCTAGACTTCGGGCCGCTCCTTCGGGGGTGGCCTTTTCTTTGTCCAGGGCGGCTTCGGTATCCGAACCGAATGCATTCGGCAAGCAAGATGATGCCGACTGCGGGTGCCCCCCAAAGAAGCTTGAACGATATCGACTTCGAGGACGTTCAGACCCGGCCTGATCGAACCGATTTGGCCGGAGAAAAACGCCATGTCGATGAAGACACTGACCCTAGCAGCTGCGCTCACGCTTGCGGTCTCAGGTGCCGCAATGGCTCAGACGCCGGTCGGGGGCGGCAGCGCTGAGGGCAACATGAACAACCCGGGCAGCGTGAAGAGCAGCTCCCAGAAGTCCATGGAGACCGGTGCAGGATCGATGGGACCTGGCATGGCGCCTGGTACCAGCGGTGGTCCGCGGGTTGATACCCCTGGTGCTCCTGCCGGCAGTGGCTCTGGGAACGGCACCACCGGCAGCGGTGCAGCCCCAAGCGGGAAATGAGCAGCAATGGCCCCGCGGATGCTCGCCGCGGGGCATCTCTCGATGCTCAGTGCTGAGTCAGGCTATCGACTGTCTCACACGTACCCAACGTGCTTGAGAACCGTGCGAGGTGACTGAGGCTCGGCTCGTTCAGGCTGCCGGCATTGGCAAAGGTCGCCAGTGCGATACCCACGAGGAACTGAGCCTCGGCCTCCGTCACTTCTCGACCACTCAGGGTGCTGGAAGCGCCGCGCACGGCCAGCACTGCTTGTCGAAACGCAGGACTATTCTGTAGCTCTGCCAGCCGGGTCATTCGAAGCTGCCGAACGAGGGAGCTTGCTGAAGAGGCAAGCTGATCCCGGGCCTCTAACATGGCGCCTGCACCTCTGCAGGACGGCCGTCTAAAAACGGTGGGATCGCAATGAACGCCTTCAAGGATCTGCTGACGCGCTTCAGCCGGACCTTCACAACCTATGCCGGCGACGAAGCGCTGATGCAGGCCGGGATTTCAGCTGCCGCAAACGTCATCGTGGCCGATGGCGAAGTGGCAGGCGACGAATTTGAGACTGCACTGGTCGGTCTGCGCGCCAATCCGATCATCGAGAAGGGCTACGACCTCCTCATGCTGGAGGAGGCGCTGTACGAGGCAATCGCCCGGGCACGGACCCGAGCGGGTCGGGTGGAGAACCTACGCCGGGTTGCCGCGATCGCCGGCCGTCCGATGGAGCAGCGGCAGGACGCGTTCCTGGTCGCTGCCGATGTGGCTGACCATGAGGGCGTCAGCGAGATCGAGGACAAGGCGCTCGCCGAGATCGCCGCGGCCCTCATCGTCGACAAGTCTGAGCTGATGCAAACCCCGGTCGCTCGGATCACGCCAAGCCTGTCGACCTAGGCTCTCCGATCTCGACCAGCGTCCCAATCCACGACCATAACGCTTGATGTTCAGGCCCGCCGCGGTCGGCAGCTAGGAATGCGGCCAGGGCGGTATCCGTGATGTGCCCACCAGAGCTAGGGTTGGCTTCGTGGCGGACAAAGCTTCGCCAGTTGGTGGGATCGCGTAGCAGGAGCCACCGATCCCCGTTTGGGCTAGCGTAGAGTTCCCGGCCCAAGGCTCATCGCCTATCGATCAGCGAACCGGCTGGCCGAGGTAAGCGGCAACGCTCGTGACACGCGAGCCGACCATGCGCACGGCTTTGCGCAGGCGTTCCTCGGTGATGCCGAAGCGCAGCGCCCAACCTTCACGAGCGGCGCGGTCGAACACGTCGATGTGGGCCTTGTCATGCATCTCGGTCGGCATGGTCTGATCCAGCGGTTTCCCGGCCGCGCCGGGATTTTCGCTTTCAACTCAACAGCCGCCTCTGCGGTTTCCGCCGCCCCTCGGTGATACACCGCACGCCGGAACGATCCCTGGCAACCCGCCCACAAGGATGCTCCCGACCCTAAACCCGTACTGATCTGCGCTATTAACCATCACGTAACACAGGTTAACAAATTGTTGGCGTAAAGCTCTGCTTTGTGAGGAAATACGTAGGCGGGCCGGTGTCCGTCACGTCTTTCGAGGTCATTATGGTTCGGGTCTCGGCGCTTAGGCTCACGCGTCGCCTGGGTACGCGCGCGCTAGTAAGCCTCGCAGCCCCACTTTTGGCCCTCCTCGCCGGTACGAGCTCCGCCAGCGCTCACGTGAAATGGTTCTGCGCCTACGACGTCGCCGGTCAGCCGCGCGGCCTCGAACAGGTGCTCTGCACCAACTTCGAAGGGCTGACTGTCCTGGCCCTGGTCTGCCTGATGTTCGGGTGTCTGGCCGAGGGCACGCCGCTGGGCGGCGCCCTCATGAACGCGCTGGATCGCGTGACCACCCGGATCCGGACCGACACCGAGCTGCTGGTCCGGGCCACGCTGGGCTTCTTCTTCGTCTCGCTCTGGGAGCTCGGCGGCATCATCCTCACCCCCGAGCTGAAGACTGAGGTTGCCTGGATCCCGTGGTTCCAGCTCGCGCTGGCCGCCTGCCTGATCTGGCGCCGCACCATGCCGCTCACCGGCCTGGGCATCGTGTTCCTGTTTAGCTTCGCCACGGCGCAGTACGGCGTGTTCCACCTCGCCGACTATCCGGTATTCCTGGGTGTGGCCTTCTACCTGATCTGCCAAGGCCTCAACCTGAAGCCCTTCGGCCTGCGCCCGCTCGACATCGTGCGCTGGACCGCCGCGATCACGCTGATGTGGGCCTCAGTCGAGAAGTGGGCTTACCCGCAGTGGACCGATCCGCTGCTCGCCGCCAAGCCGCAGATGACCATGGGCGCGACGCCCGAGCTGTTCATGCAGGCGGCCGGCGTCATTGAGTTCACCCTGGCCTTCGCGCTGATCTGGACCCCACTCGTCCGGCGCGCCGCAGCGATGATCCTAGCGGCGATCTTCGTCTCGGCGGTGTTCGAGTTTGGCAAGGTCGATGCGATCGGTCACTCCGGGATCATCGTCGTACTGCTCGGCATCGCCGCCGATGACGTGCGGCGCCCAGTGCGGGTCCGCGATATCGCCTGTGCGCCGGCCTACTACGGCGGTGCGCTCGCAACCTTCCTGGCGCTGTACTACGTCGGCCACGAGGCCCTGTACGAAGGCCTCGCCGGCCTGCCGGTGATCTGAGGCTGTCCGGTACGCGGAGCCCGGTGGCGGCCCTCCTACTGGACGTGGAGGGTGAGCTTCATCTTCGGGTGGATGCCGCACTGGATGATGAAGTCGCCGGGCTCCTTCAGCGTCAGCGTCGCCTGCTTGCCCGGCTCCTGGTCGCCGGCGTCGAACGCGAACCGATCGGCCTCGATGAAGGCGTGATGCACCATGCTGTCGTCCCCGTTGACGAGGGTGACGATATCACCTCGGCGTAGGAACAGGTCGGTGGGATCGTAGTGTCGGCCCTTCTGCAGCACGATACGAACGACGTTGGAGAGACCGGCTTGGGCTGGCCCGAGCGCGAACAACGCCGTAACGAGAGCGATAGGCGCGCCGATGAGAAGCTGGCGGCGTAGATTGTAAATTGCCACGGACACAACCTGTATAAACTAATCTTCGAGGTCTATACCTAGCAAAGTCTGGCTACACGTCACCTAACAGATATTAGTATATCAGCCTAAATCTCTTGGTGCTTCGCGCTCGCTTTGCAGAATGACTCGCAGTTGTGCGTTGGTCGCAACGCAATTTTAACCACGGACGATCCCGGCTCGATGCCTCAAGCGTAGGGCCCACCGAACAAGTCGCCGATCGCCTTCCGCCGGAACAGCGTGCGCCAGCGCCTCCTCTGATGCTCCGGGCGATCGTGGATCATGTGGCAGCGCTGACAGAAGGCCGCGAGGTTGGCGTCCGCGTTGTTGGCGGTGTCGTGGTCCCGATGTGCGGCTGCGAGGACGACCCTGGTCGGGCGAGCGCGGCCGAGGATGTCGACGCCCGAACCGATCCGGATCCGGCGCCCCATCCATCGCGCCAGCGGTTGGCCTCAGCGTCCCACCAGCGGCCATCGCCGAGGTGATAGACCAATCTGCCCGTGCGGTCGCCCGCAACTCTCGCAGCGGCCCTGGGCTCGGCCGAAGCGGATCGCCATCGACAGCTCGCGCCAGTCGATCGGGTAGAAGAAGCGGTGCTCGGGCCGGATCGGCATGGTGGCGCACAGTGCCACTAGATGTGAAGGAAGCGTAGCATTCGGGCCGCCTTCGAGTTCGAACAGGACTCATCGCATGTCGACGGCGCGCAGGCTTGCTACACGCGCATGCGCGAACTAGTCTTCGGAAGCATGACCTGAACGGTTCTGGAGCAGACGCCTGTCTGCTGCTTGATGAGCCCTTGAGGATCTCACCGGATCGGGACCCATAGGATCCGCCGGCTTCGGCCCTAGTAGCGGATAGTGGCACGCAGGCCGAACACCGCGGCGTTCTTGATCCGATCGCCATCGGCATCGCGTGGGTTGGCGGTGCCGCCGCTCGGCCGGAACACGTATTGGAAGTTCGGCTGCAGGGTGATGCCCGGGGCCAGGACCGCCTGGTAGGTCGCCTCCAGCACGGCCTCGCTGCTGCGTCGAGGACCCGGTAC
>NZ_LHCD01000043.1:0-42573 GCF_001262595.1 Methylobacterium sp. ARG-1 | reverse complement strand
GCGGGCCGATCCTCCGGCAGCAAGCCTTTCCCCAAAAGGGCGTATCCGGTATTAGCTCAAGTTTCCCTGAGTTATTCCGAACCAGAGGGCACGTTCCCACGCGTTACTCACCCGTCCGCCGCTGACCCCGAAGGGCCCGCTCGACTTGCATGTGTTAAGCCTGCCGCCAGCGTTCGCTCTGAGCCAGGATCAAACTCTCACGTTGAAGAGATTGATCTGGCCGATCACGTAATTCTCAGACGGAGCCTCACAATCGATCCCGCAGCGCTTCACAGCGCAGCAAAATCGGTGAGCTCAAAAAGAGATCCGACGATCGGCACGAGTCTCTCACTTGCCAGGGTACGAAGCCCCAGCCGCAAGGACAAACGCCGTCCGCGTCTCCCTTCCTCAAATCCAACAATGTCAAAGACCGGTCGATCAGGCCCTCAGGCCCACCCACCAGAGACAGACAGCCGATCACCCGGCGTTTCCGCCGGCTAACCCCGCCAATCTGTCAGAAGATGCCTCAGCGCCCGGGCCACTTCCGCGGCCGGCGCCGATGAGCGGTGTATACGCAGCCGGTTCCCCGCCGTCAACAGGGTTGTTTCGGTGCGGAGCCGATTTTCTTGGACTCCGGTGACTACAGGGGTGTGACGGCCGATTCGGTTTCGACCCCCGATTGTGTCTCCCCGGCCCCGGACGTGTCTCAGGCGTCGGGGGTCAGGATCATCCCATCATGGGCGGGCATCACCCCCGCCGGCAGGCGCTCGGCCAAGGCGGCGTAGTCGAGATCGGTGTGGAGGTTGGTCAGCACCGCCCGGCGGGGCTTCGTCTCGGCGATCAGCGCCAGGGCGTCCGAGACCGAGAAATGTGTCGGGTGCGGCGTATCCCTCAGGGCGTCGATGATCAGCAGATCGAGGCCGTGGAGCCGCGCCCGGCTCGCCGCCGGGATCAGGCTGACATCGGGCATGTAGGCGGCGTTGCCGAAGCGGAATCCCAGGGCCGCCTCGGTGCCGTGCTCCACCGGCAGCGATTCGACCGGGATCGGGCCGCCCGGCCCGTCGAGGGCCAGTGCAGGGGGTAGGTCGCGCAGGTCCAGGATCGGCGGATAGGCGCTGCCGGGCGGCGTTTCGAAGCAGTAGCCGAACCGGGTCGTCAGCAGCGACCGGGTGAGCGTGTCGGCATAGACCGGGATGCGGGCCCGCATGGTGATCACCAGCGGCCGCAGGTCGTCGATGCCATGGGTGTGGTCGGCATGGGCGTGGGTGTAGAGCACGGCATCGAGGCGCTGGACATCTGCATCGAGGAGCTGCTCGCGCAGGTCCGGCGAGGTGTCGACCAGCACCGTGGTCCGCCCTCCCCCGGACACGCGCTCGACCAGGATCGAGCAGCGGCGACGCCGGTTGCGCGGATCCTCCGGATTGCACGCGCCCCAGCCGCTGGCGACCCGCGGCACCCCGCCGGAGGAGCCGCAGCCGAGGATGCGCAGGGTCAGCGTTGCCGGCGCATCCACCGAAACCGTCACGCTGCCTCCGCGGGTTTGGCCTTGTCGAACAGGGCGAAAAAATTCGCCGTGGTGATCCGGGCGAAATCCTCGGCGGAGAGCCCCAGGGTCTCGGCCAGCGACCGGGCGGTGTCGGCCGTATAGGCCGGCTCGTTGGTCCGTCCGCGATGCGGCTCGGGGGCGAGGAACGGCGCGTCGGTCTCCACCAGGATCCGGTCGCGGGGCACGCGCCGGGCGATGTCGCGCAGGGCGTGCGAGCGCCGGAAGGTGACGATGCCGGAGAACGAGATCGACAGCCCGAGCTCGACCCCCACCTCGGCGAGGCGCTGGCCCGACGAGAAGCAGTGCAGCACCGCCCGGAACGGCTTCCGGCCCATCTCGTCGGTGAGCACCCGCTCCATATGGTCGTCGGCATCCCGGGCATGGATGACCAGGGGCAGGCCGGCGAGGCGCGCCGCCTCGATATGGGCGCGCAGCACCCGCTCCTGCACGGCCTCGGGGGCGCCGTCGGGATAGTGGTAGTCGAGCCCGGCCTCGCCGATCCCGACGCAGCGGGGATGCGCCACCGCGATCCCCGCGATCGTCTCGGCGGGCACGTCTGGCTCCTCGGCGGCCCCGTCCGGATGGGTGCCGATGGTGAACCAGATCTCGGGATGGGCCTCGGCGATGGCCCGGTAGGTTTCGGCCCGGGCGACCCGGGTCGAGATGGTCAGCATCCCGGTGACGCCCGCATCCCGGGCGCGGGCGATCACGCCCGGCAGGTCGGCGGCGAAGTCCGGGAAATCCAGATGGCAGTGGCTGTCGATCAGCATCGTGTCTCGGAGTGCTGTCAGGCGGCCGGCGTTTCGGGCCGCTCGAACCGCGGGAAGACCGGGGCCGGGGCGGGCAAGGCGGTGCCCGGCACCAGGCGACCGCCCTCCCCCATATCGGCGAGAGTGCGCCGGTCCGACGGAACGGCGAGCAGGTACAGCAGCCTGGACGCCGCCGTGGGCACGAAGGGCTGGACCAGGATGCCGAAGGCCCGCAGGGCTTCCAGCGTCGTGTAGAGCACGGCGTTCATCCGGGCCGGATCGGACTTACGCAGCTTCCACGGCTCCTGGCCGGCAAAGTAGCGGTTGGCCTCGGCCACCACCGCCCAGATCTCGGCCAGAACGCTGTGGAGCGCGAGCTCGCCCATCAGCCCGCGCACCTTCTCCGGCAGCGCGTCGGCCAGCGCCAGGAGGGCGCGGTCGGCCTCGTCCAGGGAGCCGTTCTGGGCACCGGGATCCGGAACCGCGCCGTCGCAATTCTTGGCGACCATCGAGAGCGAGCGCTGGGCGAGGTTGCCGAGGTCGTTGGCGAGGTCGGCGTTGATCCGGCCGATGATCGCCTCGTGGCTGTAGCTGCCGTCACCGCCAAACGGCACCTCGCGCAGCACGAAGTAGCGCACCGGGTCGACCCCGTAGGTGTCGGCGAGCTCGAACGGGTCGAGCACGTTGCCGAGCGACTTCGACATCTTCTCGCCCTTGGAGAGCAGGAAGCCGTGGCCGAAGACGCGCTTGGGCAGGGGCAGCCCGGCCGACATCAGGAAGGCCGGCCAGTAGACCGCGTGGAAGCGGACGATGTCCTTGCCGATCACGTGCAGGTCCATCGGCCAGAATTTCGCCCGGGGATCGGCCTCGTCCGGGAAGCCGGTCACCGTCAGGTAATTGGTCAGGGCGTCGACCCAGACATACATGACGTGGCCGGGATGGCCGGGCACCGGCACGCCCCAGTCGAAATTGGTGCGGCTGACCGAGAGGTCCTTGAGGCCCGAGCGCACGAAGCTCGCCACCTCGTTTCTCCGGGTCTCCGGGCCGATGAAGTCCGGCTGGTCCTCGTAGAGCTTCAGCAGCCTGTCCTGATAGGCGGACAATCTGAAGAGAAAATTCTCCTCCTCCATCCACACCACGGGCGTGTCGGTGGCGAGGCTGCGGCGGCTGCCATCCTCGAGCAGGCGGGTCTCGGCCTCGTCGTAATAGGCCTCGTCGCGCACCGAGTACCAGCCGGCATACTTGTCCAGGTAGATGTCGCCTTGGGCCTCCATCCGCCGCCAGATCTCCTGCGCGGCTGCGTAATGGCCGGGCTCGGTGGTGCGGATGAAGCGGTCGTAGGCGCAATCCATCCGGTCGGCCATCGCCTGGAACCGGGCGGCGGTGCCGTCCACGAAGGCGCGCGGGCTGGTGCCAGCGCGGGTCGCGGCCTGCTGGATCTTGAGACCGTGCTCGTCCGTGCCGGTGGAGAACAGCACGTCGTAGCCGTCGAGCCGGTGGAAGCGGGCGATGGCGTCGGCGGCGATCACCTCGTAGGCGTGGCCGATATGCGGCGCGCCGTTGGGGTAGGAGATCGCGGTCGAGAGGCCGAAGGTCTTCTTGGAGTGCGCCGGGGCGTTGGACGTCACGTCTGTGGTGTTCCGGATGATCGCGAGAGGCTGCCCGCGTTGTCGCGCGGCAGCGGCGGGGACGCAACCGCCGGGTTCGGCTCCCGATCTGGCGCGGCACCGCCGGCAGGGGATGGCGGGCCCGTCAACGCGGCTGGCGCGCGCTTAAAACTTTGGCAACCCTATCGAGATGACAAGAATCCGGCATTCCCTATTGTGGAGCCGGCCCGTCGTGAGTTTCGCGCTCGACATCGTCAGAAACATCGTCGCGCATCGCAGCGCCGAGATCCCGGATCCGATCATCGACCGCTGGGTGTTCGGTGACCGGGTTCCGAGCCCGCTCCCGGCGGCGCACGCCCTCGAGGCGGTCGCCCGGCTGATCGAGAATCAGGCCGAGTACGACCATGTCGGGGGGCTTCTCGACGCGCGCTCCCGCAAGCTTCTGGGCGACGTCATCACGTACCGCGCCCTCGGACCGGTCCGCTACGCGCTGCCGATGAGCACGCCGGACTACATGGACCTCTACGCCAAGGCCGCGACCTTTCGCATCGGGCCGAGCGACCAGGTGTTCCCGCCGTTCCTGTTCGAGACCTTCGCGGTGGAGGACCAGGGCTACAGGCTGGAGCTCGGCGCGTGGCTCGGCAACATCGTCGCGACCTTCCTGGTCCGGCAATACTACCTGGACGGGCCGCGCCGGATCCAGCCGGAAGCCGGCGACGTCGTGATCGATGCCGGCGGATGCTTCGGCGACACGGCGCTCGCCTTCGCGGCGACGGTCGGCGAGACCGGCCGCGTCTTCTCCTTCGACCCGCTGCCGGCGCATCAGGCGGTCATGCGCGCGAACTTCGACCGCAATCCGAAGCTCGCCGAGCGGATCGCGCTGGTCCCGCACGCGCTCAGCCACGCGGCCGGCGAGACCGTCCGGTTCGCCGCCAAGGGCGCGGGTTCCTTCATGCACGTCCAGGGCGAGATCGAGGCCCGGACCGACACGATCGACCAGCTCGTCGAGCGGCAGGGGCTCGACCGGGTCGATTTCATCAAGATGGATATCGAGGGCGCTGAGCGGTCGGCGCTGATCGGGGCCCGGACCACGATCGCGCGGCACAAGCCGAAGCTCGCGATCTCGGGCTATCATTCCGAGGACGACCTGATCATTATCCCGATGCTGATCAAGCGCCTGAACCCGGACTACGAGATCCACATCGGGCACCACACCAACTTCGAGTGGGAGACGGTGGTCTACGCCGCCTGAGGCGCGCCGCCCTACGGCGCCTCGGCGAGGTCGCCGAACAGGGACAGGATCACCGGGCGCCGGTCCAGATTGTAGATCGCGGCCTCCCGGGCGGCGCGGCCGAACCGCTCGGCCACCTCCACCAAGGCGGCGAGGCGGGCCGGCGGCTCGTCCCGGCGCCGGTCGAGCTCGACCGAGACGAAGCGCAGGACCGCGTCCTGGGCGGCCTCGAACCGGGCCTCGGCATCGCGCCCGGCCAGGGTCTCGGCGAGCTTGAGCACCCGGCCCCAATCGGGCGTCTGCGCCCGGGCCAGCAGGGTCTCGACCTCCGCGACGAGGCCGGCTGTCACCGGATCGAGCATCGCCAGCGCCCGGGCGACCGAGCCCTCGCACTGGGCGACTGCCCGGGCCAGAGCGGCCTCATCGGGCTGCGGGAACGGGTCCGGCAGGCCGCGCACCACCTGGGCCACCGCCTCGGGCGCGAGGGGGCGCAGCATCAGCACCCGGCAGCGGGAGCGGATCGTCGGCAGCAGGCGCCCGGGCTGGTGGGCAAGGATCAGGAACAGGGCGCGGGGCGGCGGCTCCTCCAGGACCTTGAGAAGGGCGTTGGCGGCGTTGGCGTTCAAATCCTCGGCGCTGTCGAGGATGCAGACCCGCCAGCCGGAATCGGTGGCCGTCGAGGCGAACAGATCGAGGGCCCGGCGGACCATGTCGACCGAAATCTTGGTCGGCAGCGTCTTGGCGCCGGCGGTGCGGTGGCGGCGCAGGGCCACCAGGTTCGGATGCGACAGGCCCGCGACCTTGCCGGCGACGGGGTTCTCGTCCGGCACATCGAGCCCGGCCGGCCCGCCGCCCTCGGGATAGGCGAGCAGGCGGCGGGCGACCCGGTAGGCGAGGGTCGCCTTGCCGATGCCGGGGGCGCCGCCGATCAGCCAGGCATGGTGCAGGCGCCCCGCCGCGATCCCGGTCGCGAAGGCGTCGGCTGCGGTCTCATGGCCGACCAGCGCCAGGGTCTCCCGCGGGCGTGGGATGCCGGGAAGGTCGCCGGGCTCGACATCGTCGGCGGCGCGGTCTGCCAGTCTCATGCGGCCTATCTCATCGCGCGAAGGCCCGACCACCCGGCAAGGGGCAGCAGGCCCTTTGAGGTCCCCGTTTCACGCGGTTTACACAGACGGGATGGCGGCGCCCACCGCCTCGGGGCCGATTCACGCCGGCCTCGCACGGTGGGGCTCACCAACCCGCTCCGCGAAGGCCGCACGCGGCCGGGAGCGCGGAGAAGGGTTCGCTCTCCGGCAGCCTCCAGAACAGCAAACGGCGCGTAGATAGATCCGTCGTGACGTCCCCCAAACCTGGACTCGGCCCCTCAGGCGGCGTCGCCCCGGCTTCCCTTCAGCGGCAGCAGGCCTGGCAGGCGGGACGCCACGGTGGCGCGGATCGCGGATTCCACCGAATCCGGGTCGCGCGAGGCGTCGATCACCGCGCAGCGCTGCGGCTCGGCCCGGGCGATCGCCAGGAAGGCCTCGCGCAGCCGCGTGTGGAAGGCGAGGGATTCGGCCTCGAACCGGTCGGCCCCCTGCCCCGTCCCGGCGCCTCGGCCGGCCGCGCGGGCGAGCCCGGCCTCGGGCTGCAGGTCGAGGATCAAGGTCAGGTCGGGCCGCGTCGGTCCGACCACGACCCGCTCCAGGGCGGCGATCACCGCCGGGTCGAGCCCGCCCGCGGCGCCCTGGTAGGCCCGGGTGGAGTCGATGAAACGGTCGCACAGCACGATCTCGCCCCGGTGCAGAGCCGGGCGGATCAGCCGGTCGAGATGGTCGATCCGGGCCGCGCTGAACAGCAGTGCCTCCGCGAAGGGGCCGTAGGGCTTGGCGACGCCGCCGAGCAGGGCCGCGCGGATCTCCTCGGCCCGGGGCGAGCCGCCGGGCTCGCGGGTCACGCAGACCGCCCGCCCCGCGCGGGCCCGCAGGGTCGCGGCCAGGCGGGCGACCTGGGTCGACTTGCCGGCGCCCTCGCCGCCCTCGAAGGTGATGAAGGCGCCCCGCGCGATCTCCTCGACGTCTGGCACGATCACGGGCGCCCAATCACGTCGGATCGGCCGCCCGGTCGCCCGATTTCGCGTCCTTCTTGCCGACCCGGTCGAAGGCCTTGCGGACGAGGCCGGTGCCAAATTCGAGCGCCGCATCCATCGCCCGCTGCGACAGGGTGCCGGGCTCGACCGTCGCGCCGGCATAGAGCGGCTGGTCGAGGGCGACCGTGTCGCCGCGCTGGATCCGCAGGGTGCCGACCTGCCGGCCCTCCTCCACGGGGGCGATGAGCGGCCCGGTATAGACCGCCTTGGCGCTGACCCGGTCGCTGGAGCCGCGGGGCAGCAGCACCCGCACCGGCTTCTTCGAGACCAGCGGCACCGAGCCGGCCTCGCCGCCGAACACCGAGGCCTCGGCCACGGTCTCGCCCGCCGCGAAGATCTGCCGGGGCTCGAAGGCGCGGAAGCCCCATTCCATCAGCTTGCGCGCCTCGGCGGCCCGGTCCCGGGCGGTCTTGAGGCCGGAGATCACCAGCACGAGGCGCTGGCCGTTCTGCACCGCCGAGCCGGTCAGGGCGTAACCGGATTCCTCCAGGTAGCCGGTCTTGAGCCCGTCGGCGCCGATATCGAGCGCCAGCAGCGGGTTGCGGTTCTGCTGGCGGATCTTGTTCCAGGTGAACTCCTTCTCGGAGAAGATCTTGTACAGGTCCGGGTAGGTGTCGATCAGGTGAATCGCGAGCTTGGCCATGTCCCGGGCCGTGACCTTCTGGTCCGGCGCCGAGTAGCCGGTGGCGTTCCGGAAGGTCGAGTTCGTCAGCCCGATCTCCTTGGCGCGCTGGTTCATCAGCCCGGCGAAGGCCTCCTCGGTGCCGGCCATGTTCTCCGCGATGGTGATCGCGGCATCGTTGCCCGACTGGACGATCAGGCCGCGCAGCAGGTCCGACATCTTGATGCGGCTGTTGACCTGGGCGAACATCGACGAGCCGCCGCCCCCGGCCCCGCCCCGCTTCCAGGCGTCCTCGGTGACGGTGAACTCCGTGTCCATCGACACGCGGCCGGATTTCAGCGCCTCGAACACGATGTCGGTGGTCATCAGCTTGGCCATGCTGGCCGGGGAGAACCGCTCGTCGGCGGCCTTCTCGAACAGCACCGAGCCGGAATCGGCGTCGATCAGGATCGCGTGCGGGGCCGCGGTCTGGAAGCTCTGGGCGGCCGCGGCGGCGAGGCCCGCCCCCAGCGCGCAGGCGGCCGCGACAAGGGTGAGAAGGGTCCTGCGCATCACCGTTCCGTCCCGCGCCTGCCGTCCGATCGGAGGAACTCCGACCGTATCCGGATAACAAGCGTGACCATATTACGGTTTCGACGCGGGATCGAACGCGAAATGCCGCATTGCGGAAACGGGGCGTGCCGGAGGGTGCCTCAGTAGATCCCGGCCAGGCGCGCATGCCCGGCGCCGGCCGCCCCCGGCTTGGCCGGGCCGCCGGCTTTCGCCTGGGCCGGCGCCTTGGCGGCGGTGGCGACCTTCGCGGGCGCCGCACCCTTGGCGGAAGCCGCCGCCTTGGCGGGGATCGCGGCCGGGCCCTTGGCCGGCGCCGCCGCGGAGGCGAGATGCGCCAGGGCGGATCTGGACGCGGGCGGCAGCGCCGCGGGCGCCGCGGCGGCGACCTTCACCGGAGCGCCGGGGCGGCCCAAGCCGGGGGCGGTCCGGAGGGCGGCGATCTTCGAAGCCGCGCCGTGGCCGCCCGCCTGCGGCGAGGCCTGGCCGGAGGCGGGGTTGAGGCCGGCGACCTTCAGGCCCGCGCCCTTCGGCTCGGTGCCCTTGTGGTCGGCGGCCTTGTCGGCGACCTGGATCGGGGCCGGGCGGAAATCCCGGACCTTCTGGGCGGTCGGCTGGACGGCCGCCGGCACCCGCATGGCGGCCGAGGCCATCATGATCGGGGCGCGCACCGGAGCCGGCCGCTCCTGCCGCGGCGCCGGGGACTCGTCCGACTGCGCGCGCTCGGGGGCGGGCTTGAAGGCCAGCGGCTCGGGGGCCGAGCGGGCGTAGCGCTCCGGCTCCTCGGTGGGGCCGAGATCGGCCATCATCACGGTGGAGCGGCCGGCCGGCTGCCCGTCGGTGCGCAGGCTGGCGAGCAGCTTGCGGTCGTCGCTGCCGGCGACCGAGGCCCGGCCGGCATATTCGACCCGCACCCGCGCGGTGCCGCGGCGATGGAAGCCCAGGGCCTCGGCCGCCTCCTCGGAGACGTCCATGACGCGGCCGGCATGGTAGGGGCCGCGGTCGTTGACCCGCACGATCATCGAGGAGCCGTTGTCGAGGTTGGTCACCCTTGCGTAGCTTGGCAGCGGCAGGGTCGGGTGGGCCGCGGCGATCGAGTGGCGGTCGAACACCTCGCCGTTGGCGGTCATGCGCCCGTGGAAGGCCGAGCCGTACCAGGAGGCCAGGCCCTCCCGCACGTAGCCGCGCGGATCCTCCTTGGGCACGTAGGTCTGGCCCGCCACCACGTAGGGCTTGCCGGTGTAGCGGCGCCCGCCGCCCTTCGGAATCACGTCGCCCTCGTTGTAGAGGCGCGGGCTCGCCTTGACCCCGTATTTCGGGTCGATGCCGTTGCCGGAGGCGAGCTTCTGCTGCTGGGGATTGGTGGCGCAGTTGGCCGTGGCCAGGGCCACGCCCGAAACGGCCAGGAGCCGCAGGGCGAGGCGCGCAGGCCGGGGAAGGGTCGTGCGCACCATATCGGGGATCACCAAACTCTACGCGGGACCAGGGCCGGGAAACGAACCGGCACCGGCCGCGCCTCGGGGCTCAGCCGGTCCACCGAGAATTGTATCGATCGCGTAAAGGAAGGCTGAACGACGCCTGCGGTCGTGGTTCAGGAGATGCCGCCGAGCCGCTTCCGAGCCTCGTGCAGGACATCAGGCATTTCCGACAAGTGGCTGACAGAACTAGGTTTATAGGTCTCGGTGTTGAAGGCCTGGGCGCATTCTTCGCGCGGGCGGATGCCGAAGGGTCGGTACGGAAGTGGGGGACGGGGCGCGGATGCCCGAGGCGGCATCGGCATCCGCCCCGTCATCCCGGGCTCGCCTGCGGCGCCCCGGGATGACGGGGTTGTCGTCCCTACCAACGCTTCGAGCCCCCTGCGCGGGCGCAGGGCCACGCCCGGGTTCAGCGCGGCGGGGTGTCGGTCAACTGCGCGATGGAGCGGGCGCCGCGCTGCTTGAACAGCAGGTCGAGGCCCTCCAGCATCAGGGCGTGCATCTTGGTCCGCTCGGCATAGGCGAGGTCGCGGAGCTGGTCGTAGACCGGCGGCTCCAGGTAGACCGACATCTGCCGGGCGCGCTGCTTCAGCGTCGCGGCCGGCTTCGCCGCCGGGGGCGCCAGCGCCAGGGTCACGATCTCGGCGCCCTGCGGCCGGGCCGCGTGCCGGTCCGGCGGGTTCGCCGAGGCGACGATCGCCGCGAGGCTGAGCTTAGGCGGCTTGGACATGCTGGCCCGTCTTCAGAGACTGCGTGCGGCGCTCGATCCACGACCAGAGGCGGCGGACCTCCCCGGCGGCCTGGCCCTTGGGATTGAACTCGGTGACGCCCTGGCCGAGGCCGATCGCGTCCTGGTGGTCGGTGCGGGCGACGATGTTCACGTCGGGCAGGATGCCGAGCACGGCGAGCCCGTCGGCCGCGTCCCGGACCCGGTAGGAGCGGGGCGGGGTCTGGTTCAGCACGAAGGCGAACTTCTTCTCCAGCCGGTAGACCGCGGCCAGCGTCGGCTTGAACGCCCGCAGGTCGGCCGGGGTCGGCCGGCAGGGGATGATGCACAGGTCGGCCGCGCGGATCGCCGAGAGCGTGCCGGTGGAATCGACCCCCGGCGTGTCGATGAACACGTAATCGTAGGCCGAATCACGCAGGCGCTCCATCACGGCGTCGATCTGCGTCGCGTCGATCTGGGCGACCTCGGGGCCGTCGGCGGTGCGGTGGTCGAGCCAGTCCGAGATCGTGGCCTGGCGGTCCATCTCCAGAATGCAGACCGTGTGGCCCGCCTCCCGGGCGGCCACCGCTAGGGAAATGCACAGCGTGCTCTTGCCGCTGCCGCCCTTCTGCGTGACGAAGGTGATCGCTTTCATCCTGGGCGTCCTCCAGAAGGCCCCGCGCATCCGCCGGGGTGCGGGCAACCACGATTGCCGCACCCACGCCGGGCAACCTCAGATGCATGATCACGGGCTGCCGCGATCCTGTGACCCAAGGATGTCGTGCGGCACGTTGCGTCCGACATGGTTAACGACCCGTTAAAGGCCGTCGTCGCCGCCGGGCCGCCGGATCCCGGGCGTATCTCGGCGGCGGCGCACACCTAAACTTCAAGTTAACATTTGTGTCGACCGAGACCCGAACGGTCTTTTCAGTCGTTGGTGGATACCGTAGCTTCACGGTCGCCGGCGCCGGGACCGCGATGGATTTAATAACCTCAGGTTTCGTTGTGTTCGACAGTCCGGCGAGGAATGGTATGTCCGAAGCCCCGATCTCCCAATCCGTCCTCGACGCCTCCGGCGTGGTCGGGACCTGGGTCCACGATCACTGGGCCGATCGTCTGGCGCTCTCGGCCTCCCTGGCAGGGCTGCTCGGCCTCGACCCAGAGGCGGCCGCGAGCGGCGTGTCGCTGGCGGTGTTCCTGGACCGCACCCATCCGGAGGATCGGATCCGGATCGAGAGCTACCTGCACGCGGTCTCGGAGACCGGCGGCACCCTGGAGGCGGAGTTCCGCACCCGCGACACCCGCAGGGGCGTGCGGACCTTGCTGATGCGCGGCCGGATCGACCGCGATCCCACAGGCCGGACCCTGCAGGGCCGCGGCATCGCCATCGACCGGACCGAGACGCAGGCCGCCAACCTCCTGCAGAGCGAGCGGGTCGTGAACCGGATGGCCGAGCACGTCATCGCCCTGCGCGACCTCGCCCAGGCCCTGCAGCGGCCGGTGCTGGTCGAGCGGATCGAGCACCTGATGATCGAGATCGGCTTCGAGCTCGCCCGGTTCCTGCCGGAGCCCGAGGACGAGCCCCGCCACTGAGCCCCCCGGTGCGCGATTGATCGCGGACGCGCCCGCAAGCTACGGTCCCGGAAAGACTTGACCGGGAGGACGCCCATGGCGCGCGACACGATCTACGACCGCGATCTCGACCGTGTGCCGGCCAACCACCAGCCGCTCACCCCCCTGCTCTATCTCGAGCGGGCGGCCCAGGTGTTTCCCGATCAGGTCGCCGTGATCCACGGGGGCCTGCGGCGCACCTATCGGGAGCTCTACGCCCGATCCCGGCGCCTGGCCTCGGCGCTGGCGCGGCGCGGGCTCGGCCGCGGTGACACCGTGGCGGCCCTGCTCGCCAACACCCCCGAAATGGTCGAGTGCCATTACGGCGTGCCGATGACCGGGGCGGTGCTCAATACCCTCAACACCCGCCTCGACGCCGCCGCGATCCGCTTCTGCCTCCAGCACGGCGAGGCCAAGGTGCTGATCACCGACCGGGAATTCGCCAGGACCGCCGCGGCGGCGCTGGAGGGGCTGGAGCCGAAGCCCTTCGTGATCGACGTCGACGACCCGGACTATGACGGGCCGGGAGCGCGGCTCGGGGAGACCGAATACGAGGCCTTCCTGGCGGGCGGCGACCCGGCGCACGATTGGGCGCTGCCCGGCGACGAGTGGGACGCGATCACGCTGAACTACACGTCGGGCACCACCGGCGACCCGAAGGGTGTGGTCTACCACCACCGGGGGGCGGCGCTGCTGGCGCTCGGCAACGTCATCACCGGCGCGCTCGGGCAGCACCCGGTCTATCTCTGGACCCTGCCGATGTTCCACTGCAACGGCTGGTGCTTCCCCTGGACTCTGTCGATCGTGGCCGGCACCCATGTCTGCCTGCGCCAGGTCCGGGCGGAGGCGATGTACCGGCTGATGGCCGAGCACGGGGTCACGCATCTCTGCGGCGCGCCGATCGTGATGCAGATGCTGATCAACGCCCCCGATGCCGAGCGCCGGGACCTGCCCCGGCGGGTGGCGTTCTTCACCGCCGCGGCGCCTCCGCCCGAGGCGGTGCTGGCCGGGATGTCGGAGGCCGGGTTCGACGTGACCCACCTGTACGGCCTGACCGAGAGCTACGGCCCGGCGGTGGTCAATGCCTGGAACGCCGACTGGGACGCCCTGGCGGCGGACCAGCGGGCGGCCAAGAAGGCCCGCCAGGGGGTGCGCTACCCGGTTCTGGAGGCGCTGGACGTGCGCGACCCGGAGACGATGGCGCCGGTGCCCGCCGACGGCACGACGATCGGCGAGGTGATGATGCGCGGCAACGTCGTGATGCGCGGCTACCTCAAGAACCCGGCGGCCACGCGGGCCGCGTTCCGGGGCGGCTGGTTCCGCACCGGCGATCTCGGGGTGAGGCACCCGGACGGCTACATCCAGCTCAAGGACCGCTCGAAGGACATCATCATCTCAGGCGGCGAGAACATCTCGTCGATCGAGGTGGAGGACGCCCTGTTCAAGCACCCGGCGGTGTCGGCCGCCGCGGTGGTGGCCAAGCCGGACGCGAAATGGGGCGAGACGCCCTGCGCCTTCGTCGAGCTGAAGCCGGGCGCCTCGCCCAGCGCCGACGAGCTGATCCAGTGGTGCCGCGGCCGGCTGGCCGCCTACAAGCTGCCCCGCCACGTGATCTTCGGCGAGTTGCCGAAGACCTCCACGGGCAAGATCCAGAAGTTCATCCTGCGCGAGCGGGCCCGCCAGGATGGGACCTGACGCGGAACCGGTCAGGCCTGCGGGGGCTGCCGGTGCTCGGCGCGGACCGGCACGCGCACGGCCTTGGCGGCGCGCAGGTCGGAGGCGATCTGGGCGATGAAGGCCTGGATCGACACGAGGCTGAACAGGCTGATCGAAGCCACCAGGGCGGCGGAAACCAGGATCTTGGCGGTAGCGGGGTCCACGGCGTGACGTCCTTGACGTAGGTCTCGCCACGGGCTGCCCGGGCGAGGGGCGCCGTCGAGGGCGCCCGCGATGAACCGAAGGTGGGCGTGCGGCCGCGGTTTCACCAGCGTCGCCGTGATGGGCCCGGCATGCGTGTGGGTTCGGGCTCTGGCGGAGCCGTTCCTGCGTCAACCGGAGGTGCTGGCCCAAGGCCCTGTTTCCCGCAATAAGCCGGCCCGGTGCGGGGCGCACCGGGGGAGAGACGTATGGCCGGCAAGGGGTTCGCGAAGGGAGCGGCGGAGCGGATCGCGGGCGGCCTCCTGGTGGGGGCGCTCGCGGTTCAGGGCGCGATCCTTGCGGCGGCGCCGGTCCGGGCCCAGGCGCCAGCCCAGGGACCTGCCAACGAGCCGATCACCCGGGCGGGCTACACCTATGTCGGCGGCCGCTACCAGAAGCTCGGCGACAAGACCGTGATGGTCGGCCAGATGTTCGTGCAGTCGCGCACGCCGGCCAAGATCACCCAGCCCTACCCGGTGGTGATGGTGCACGGCCTCGCCCAGACCGGGGTGAACTTCCTCGCCACCGCGGATGGCCGCCCGGGCTGGGTGCAGCGCTTCGTCGAGAAGGGCTACCAGGTCTACGTGGTCGATCAGGTCGGGCGCGGGCGCTCGGGCACCAACCCGGAGGTCTACGGCCCCTACGACCGGCTCGGCACCCGTAGCCTCGAGAAGACCTACACGGCGCCGGAGGTCTACGACCTGTTCCCGCAGGCCAAGCTCCACACGCAATGGCCGGGCGGCCCCGGCGTGCAGGGCAATGCCGCGTTCGACCAGTTCTTCGCCAGCCAGGTCCCGTTCCTGGCCAACGGCCAGCAGACGGAGGAGCTCGTCGATCCGGCCCTCGTGGCGCTGCTCGAAAAGATCGGGCCGGCGATCCTGCTCACCCATGGCCAGGGCGCTCTGTTCGGCTGGGCGGCCTCGGATGTGCGGCCCGACCTGGTGAAGGCGCATGTCAGCGTCGAGCCGAACGGGCCGCCCTTCTTCGACGTGCAGTTCCGCGGCGGCAAGGAGTTCTGGGAGAAGTCCGGCGACGGCCGCGCCCGCGCCTACGGGCTGACCCGGATGCCCCTGACCTTCGACCCGCCGGTCAAGGCGCCGGAGGATCTGGTCGTGGCGCAGCAGCCCAAGGGGGCGGACAAGGGAGCGGACGGCCAGATCCGCTGCTGGCTGCAGGCCGAGCCGGCCCGGGCCCTGCCGAACCTCGCCAAGGTGCCGGCCGTGGTCGTGACCGCCGAGGCCTCGTTCCACGCCACCTACGATGCCTGCACGGTCGCCTTCCTGACCCAGGCCGGCGCCAAGCCCGACGCGATCCGGCTGGCCGACCGGGGCCTGCGCGGCAACGGCCACATGGTGATGCTGGAAACCAACAGCGACGCCGTGGCGGATCTCGTGGCCGGCTGGATCGGGTCCCACGTGAAGTAGCCGCCTCGGAGCGGGCCGCGCTATCCGCACATCGACTGCGGAAGGCGGGATGCGCCTCCCGTGCGGGCGAGGAGATCCGCGCCTTGTCCGAAGATGTGTGAAACCGCGAGCCGGGGCGGGGTGAGCGGTGCGCCGCCTCGCGGTCGTCCACAGGCGTCTGCATGGGCCTGGGCTCGAGCCGCGCCGCCGCGCAGGCGGGGCGCATCATCGCCGCGTGTTGAAACCGCAACAGCCCTCGCCTTCCGCGTGTGACCCGCTTGCGGCCAAGCCTGGCCGCACGTACTGCGTGTAGCGGAAAGCTGAACGAAAACAGCAGTTTATCACAATTCTAAAGAGCGGGGCAGCCCCGTCGGGACCGATCCCGGCGAACGCGGCCGGCTGTCCACGGCGTCGTACAGGGCTCAGGCAGATGAGAGTCGTTCACCCCCGTTCCGGCGCCCTCCGCGCGCTTCTCGCCGGCGCCTCCCTGGCGGTGCTGGCGCAGGCCGTGCCGGCGCAGGCCCAGGACGCGACGCCGCCGCGCCGGGGCGTCTCCCGTCCGCCGGCCGAAGGCAGCGTGCAGCTCGACGAGATCAGTGTCGAGAGCCGCGGCGGCGGCCCGGTCCAGGCGGCGCGCTCCACCGCGGCCTCGCGCGCCGTGGAGAGCCCGACCGGCCCGATCGACGGCTTCGTGGCGAAGCGCTCGAACACCGCGACGAAGACCAACACCCCGCTGATCGAGGCGCCGCAATCGATCACCGTGATCGGGCGCCAGCAGCTCGACGCCCAGAACGCCCAGACCCTGACCCAGGCGACCCAGTACGTCGCGGGCGCGTATGGCGGCGTGTTCGGGGCGGATTCGCGCATCGACTACCTGACCCTGCGCGGCTTCGTGGTGAGCGATTTCGGCATCTACCGCGACGGGCTGCAGCAGCTGAATTACGGCTTCGGCTACTTCAAGACCAACACGTTCGGGCTCGAGCGCATCGAGGTGCTGCGCGGCCCGGCCGCGGTGCTGTTCGGGGCCGGCAGCCCGGGCGGCATCGTCAACCAGGTGACCAAGCGCCCGACCCTCGACCCGTTCGGCTATGCCGAGGTCGGCGGCGGCTCGTTCGGCCAGAAATACGCCGCCTTCGATTTCGGCGGCCCGGCCGACCAGGAGGGCCACTGGTTCTACCGGCTGACCGGCTACGGCCGCCACGGCGGAACCCAAGTCGAGGGCGCCCCGGACGACAGCTTCTACATCGCGCCGGCGGTCACCTATAAGCCGGACGGGGCGACGCGCTTCACCTTCCTGTCGAGCTTCCAGCACGACAACACCGCGGTGACGTCGAATTTCCTGCCGTATTTCGGGACGGTGCGGCCCAACGCCTCCGGCCTGCGCATCCCGCGCTCGCTCAATGTCGGCGATGCCGGCTTCAACACCTTCCAGCGCGACCAGGCCTTCCTGGGCTACGAGTTCGAGCACGATTTCAACGAGACCTGGACCTTCCGGCAGAACCTCCGCTACTCGTTCCTCAAGAGCTTCCAGAACTCGGATATCGGCCAGCTCGGCTACAGCAACCCGGCCCAGACGCTGCTCGCCCGCTACCAGTTCCGGGACAGCGCCAAGGTCAACCTGTTCCAGGTCGACAACCAGGCCGAGGCGCGGTTCTTCGACGGATACTTCCGTCACGACCTGCTGATGGGCCTGGACTACAAGGATTACCGCCTGAACGACAACCAGGCGTCGCTGTTCCCGGCGAGCGACCTGAATATCCTCGCCCCGGCCTACGGCCTGCCCACCGGGACGCCGTCGCCGTACCTGATCAATTCCGACGCGTTCAAGCAGCTCGGCCTCTACCTGCAGGACCAGATCAAGATCACCGACCGGCTCACCCTGCTGGTGGGCGGCCGCCAGGATTTCGCCGACAACCGGGTTGTGGACAAGCTCAACAACGGCACGGGCAACAACGGCCGCAGCGACAACGGCACCACCTACCGCACGGCGCTGATCTACAATTTCGACAACGGGCTCGCCCCCTATGTCAGCTACTCGACCTCGTTCCAGCCGCTGATCGGCACCGGTCTCAACAACCAGACCTTCAAGCCCGAGACCGGCAAGCAGGTGGAGGGCGGCGTGAAGTTCGAGCCGCCCGGCCAGGGCTACTTCGTCACCCTGGCGGGCTTCGACATCCACCGCCAGAACGTGCTGACCGCCAATCCGATCAACCCGCTGTTCAACGCCCAGCTCGCCGAGGTCCGGTCCACAGGCTTCGAGGCGCAGCTCGTCGCGAGCCTGTTCGACGGCCTCAACGTCGCGGCCTCGTACACGATCTACGGGCTGACCAACGAGCGGGGCGGCCCGGACCTGATCGGCAAGGTGCCGGTCAACATCCCGGAGAACTTCGCCAACCTGTTCGTCGACTACACCATCCCGACCGGCGACCTGCGCGGCTTCGGCTTCGGCGGCGGCGTCCGCTATGTCGGCCGCTCCTTCGCGGATGTCGCCAACGCCTTCCGGGTGCCGGATTACGTGCTGTTCGACGCGCAGGTCCATTACGATTGGGAGCGCTGGCGGCTGCAGGTCAACGCGACGAATATCGGCGACCGCCGCTTCGTCTCGTCCTGCCAGACGACCACGTCCTGCTTCTACGGCGATGCCCGGCGGGTCCTGGCGAGCGTGAGCTACAAATGGTGAGGCACCCGCCTCGCCGGTCTTGAGAGCGCACGCGAATATCGCGTCGTAAGTATCAGATTCAGAAATGTTTTTGTCTCTGTAGACGTCTCGGTGTCCACCCGGTCATCCCGGGGCGCCACAGGCGAGCCCGGGATCCGGAGCCGCCGACGTGCCAGGCTCCGACCGGACGGTGTGTCTGGATCCCGGGCTCCGCTGCGCGGCCCCGGGACGACGGGGGGCCGGCGGGACGCTCCGCTGCCTTCTGCCAACGCCCTGAAAGAGCTGACCCGGTCCGGATCCCGTCAGCCCGCCGCGGGCTGCGGCCCGGACAGGCGGGTCGGCAGGGTGTCGATGCGCAGGGACCGGCGCAGGCCCCGGGAGAGGGCGTCCACCGCCACGGTCACGCCGGCGGTGGCGACGATCAGCACCACGGCCACGTCGAGGCGCAGCTCCGAGATCGCGGCGTCGACGTAGAATCCCAGCGTCGTCACCCCCAGGATGCCGAAGATCGCGCTCTCGCGCAGGATCAGCTCCCAGCGGTAGAGCAGGTAGGCCAGGAACTGGCCGTAGAGGCGTGGCACCGTCTCGTAGGCGTAGAGGTTCAGCCCCGTGGGCGCGTCGGCCCGGTAGGGCAGCGCGTCGGCGTGCCGGCCCATCAGGTAGGCGACGATCCCGGCATTGTGCAGCGCCAGCGCGAGGATCGCTGGCAGCATCGAGGGGCCCAGCAGCTGCAGGCCGCAATAGGCCAGCATGTATTCCGGGGTCGAGCGCACCACCACGAGGAGCACGCGCCCGAGCGGCCGTCCGAGCGGCCCGGCGAAGCGCCGTGCGGTGAGCGGGAACAGGACCAGCGCCCCGAGCGCGGTCGCCGCCAGGGCGATCTGCGCCAGGATCAGGGTCTGGATCGTGCCCGGCAGGATCTGGTCGGCGAGGATCGGGCGCAGCCAGGACCAGAGCCGTGCCCAGGTTTCGGAATCGGTGAGCATGGCGCCGCGCAGGGGCGCCGGCACGATGTCGTGGCCAAGGAAGCGCGCGAGGCTCGCCCCGATGGCCGCGTTGCCGATCGCCGGGGGCAGGGCCAGCGGGGCGGCGGAGAGCAGGAGCGGCACGGTCCAGCCGCGGATCCAGAGCCGGCGGGTGCCGATCAGCGCGTAGAACACCAGGAGCAGCGCCCCGGCCTCGGCGTAGCGACCCTGGCGAAAGGCGGATTCGAGGTAGAAGCCCATGGTCGGCAGGCCGATGAAGCCGAGCACCAGGCTGGAGCGCAGGCCGCATTCGAGCCGGTAGAGGGTGTAGTCGCGCAGCCGCCCGGCGACTTCGGGCAGGCGGGCATACAGGAAGGCCGAGACCGCGCCCGTGCCCGCGGGCAGCACCCGGACCGCCGCGAGGTCGGCCTCCTCGATGATCTCGGCATAGACCTTGGCGCAGATGCCCGCGTAGGGCAGCGCGATGGCGAGAACGCCGGTCGTGGCCGAGAGGCCGAAGACCTGCATCAGCAGCAGCGCCCAGAACAGCTCGTGCACGGCGCGCAGGCCCGCGCAGGCGAGCCGGATTGTGCGGGAGCGGGCGAACGGGATCGCCAGCAGCAGGCCGCTCCCGGCCCCGAGCCCGACGCCCAGCACCGCGAAGGCCACCGTGTAGACGACGCTCCAGCCCTCCACCGACGGGAAGTCGGGCCGGACCAGGCCGTCGAGCAGGCGGGCGAGGTCGGCGAACGGGTGCAGGGTGGTGACGTGCAGGTCCGCGACCAGCAGGCCCGCCAGCGCGGCCGCCAGGAACCAGCGGCTCACCGCCGCGTAGCCAGGCCGCGGCACGGCGAGCCGCATCAGGCGGCCTCGTAGAAGGGGCGCAGCCGTTCCGGATCGAGCGCCTTGGCCGGGGCGTCGAGGACGATCCGGCCGGCCTCCAGCACCACGATCCGGTCGGTCTGGGCGAGCGCCAGGGCCACGTCGTGGAGCGCCAGGATCAGGGTCTCGTGGCTCTGTGCCATCTCGGCCAGCACCCGGGCGCCCTGCTGGCGGTCCAGGGCCGAGACAGGCTCGTCGCCCACCAGGATCGGCCGGCCGTTATAGAGGGCGCGGGCCACCGAGACCCGCTGCTGCTGGCCGCCGGAGAGCTCCCCGGCCTTCGCCCAGAGCGTGTCCGCCAGGCCGACCCGGTCGAGGATCCTTTGCACGGCGTCGATGTCGGCCTTGGCCGGGCGGACCAGGGTGCGCAGGTTGTGCAGGGTCGAGCGCCGGTCGAGCCGGCCCATATAGACGTTGTGGAACACCGAGAGGGTCCGAACCAGGGCGGCGGCCTGCGGCACCAGCGCGACTTTTTCGGTCGCCTGCGCTTGGATCAAGCCGATCAGGGTCGACTTGCCGGCGCCGGAGCGACCCATCAGGGCGACACGCTCGCCGACCCGGACGGTCAGGTCGATGCCCGACAGGACCGTGCGGCCGCCATAGGCGGCGGAGGCGTTCTCCAGGACGATCTCCGCCCGGGACCCGTCCGCCACCGCCTCAATCCAGCAGGCCGGTGGAGCGGCCGACCTCCACCAGGGGCTCGTAGGCGGCGTTGGTGACCGGGAGGAATTTCGAGCGCCCGAACGGTTCCAGAATCGCCGGGTCGGTGACGCCGACGAGGGCGTCCTTCAGCTTCTCGGTGAAGCCGGGGCCGTAGGTCCGGTCCACGTCGCCGCGCACGGTCCATTGGTAGTCCGGGAAGGTCGGGCTCTCCCAGATCACCGACACCGTCTTGGGATCGACCTTGCCGGCCTTCGTGTCGAGGTCCCAGACCGAGTAGTCGACGGCGCCGACCGCGAAGGCGCCGGACTGCACCAGCTGGATCGTGCGGCTGTGGTCGCCGGAAAATCCGACCCGGGCAAACACCTGCTCCGGATTCTTCCCCGGGAAGGCCTGGCGGATGAAGTATTCCGGCATCAGCCGCCCGGAGGTCGAGGCCCGGGCGCCGAACGTGAAGGTTTTTTCCGCGATCGCCTTCGGAAAATCCTTCCTGGGCTTCAGCCCGGTGGCGGAATTGGCGATGAGGTAGGTCTTGAACGCCGCGTCCTCGGCGCCCTGGGTGATCGCCTGGGAGCCCGGCACGGCGCGGCGTGCCTGGACCCCGGTGAAGCCGCCGAACCAGGCGAGTTGCACTTGGCCGTTGGTGAAGGCGGTCACCGCCGCCGGGTAGCTCTTCACCGGGATGTAGCGCACCGGGACGCCGAGCTTGGCCTCGAGATAGGTCGCGACCTTGCCGAAGCGCTCGACAAGGCGGTTCTCGTCCTGGTCGGGGATGCCGGTGAACACGAGGGGCGGAACCGGCTTCTCCTGCGCGGCCGTGCCGAGCGCGAGGGCCCACCAAACCAGAGCGAACCGCCCTACCCGTCCCAGCCCCGGCATGGATCCTCCGCCGTGTCGCGCCGAGCTTCGGCGCGCTCAAACTGGCCGATGCGTAGCAGACGGCGCCGCGCCCGGCACCCTCCAAGCCCGGTCATCCGGTCATGGGCCTGCGCGGTGGCCGCACAGGCCTACGGGCTCAGCGTTAGTGGCGGCGCATCATGGGATGGCGGTGGTGCCGGCGCATCATGTGATGGCGGCTGCGCATCACGCCCCGGGAGGTCATCCGGGCGCCGCGGTGCATGCCGCCGAAATTGCTGTTGCCGGTGGCGGCGGCGTTCCGGTCGAGGCCGTCGCCGGGGGCCGCGAGGCTCGGGCTGGCGGCGCCTAGGACGAGGCCGAGCGCGAGGGTCGCGCCGAGGAGGATCTTGTTCATGGGGTGATCGGACTTTCCGCGACCCTGCGCCGCGCCGATCCGAACGGATCAGCCGCGCGCTTGTTCCGGGACGCCCCGGACCTCGGGTGTCTCCACCACAGCAAACAGGGCCGGCTGCGCATTGCGCGCATCCGGCACCGGGACGGCCCGGATGCGGGGCGGCAGCGGCCCCCCGAGCAGGTCCAGGAAATCCCCCGAGGCGGCGATTCCGATCTCGGCCGCCTTGGCCCGGGCCTCCAGGCGCGACAGGGCGTTCATGGCCGGGCCCAGCACCGTGTACTCGGCCCGGACCCCGTCATCGAACACCCCGACCAAGAGGTCGCCGGCATGCAGGGCGACCACCACCCGCAGGGTGAACAGCCCCTCCCTTTCCCGGGCTTCGTTGAGGGCGGCGATGCGGTCCTGGAGCGACAGGGCGCAGGCGAGCGCCGCCCGGGCCTGCGCCCGGGGGCGGCCGACCACGAACTGCACCAGCACCGCGTCACCGACATACTTGTCCACGAGGCCGCCCTGCTCGGCCACCGCGGCCTGGGCGGCGGCCCGGACGGCGAGCAGGGCCGTCACCATCGCCTCGGGCGGATGCTCCCGGCTCAGCCGCGAGAAGCCGCGGATGTCGAGGACCATCAGGCAGGCATGGCGCCGGTGGATGCCCATGGCGGCGTCCGCGTCCTCGGCGGCCAGATCGAGAGCCACCGTGTCGGGCACGAACCGGGCGAGCTGGGCGCGCTCGTGCTCCATGCGCAGGGCCCGGGCGACGGCGTCGCGCAGGCGGACCACACCGTCGATCACCAGCAGGCCGGCCGCCACGAAGGTGGCGAGCCCGGTGATCTGCGCGGTCGGGAAGGAATCCGGCCCCGGGAACAGGTCCGGCCAGGCCAGCCCGACCAGGAAGGTTGCGGTCCAGCAGGTGGTCACCACCGCGCAGAACAGCAGGGTCTGGGCGACCCGCATGCTCAGGCCGGTCTGGAGCAGGAGCAGGAAGGCCGGCAGGCGGCTCACCGCGTCGGCGCCGAGGCCGGCTCCGCCGCCGGCCAGCATGTGCTCGATGATCACGTAGACGGCGAGCCCGGCATTGAGCAGGGTCCCGGCCCAGCTATAGGCCGCCGCCGCGGGCCCCCCGCCCCGCTCGCCCAGCCCGAACCAGATCGTGCCGACGCCGTAGAGGCCGAGGATGAACCAGTGGCTCAAGGCGTGCAGCGAGCCGTCATAGGCCTGGGCCGCCATCAGCAGCACCAGCACGATCACGATCCGCAGCCCGAGCAGCCGCAGGCCGCCGCCCGCCTGCATGGCGCGCAGGACCGCGGCGTCGTCCTCGGCCACCTCCGCCTTGCGCCCGGTGCGGTCCCGGGCGCTCAGCGCGGCGGGGAGCGGCGGGGTCCGGGCACCGCCCGAGGCCATCACGCCCCCCGGTCGAGGCGCCGGGCCGCGCTGAACCGGTTGAGGAAGCGCGGCTCCTTCTCGGGGGCGATCCGGATCGCGAGGTGCAGGGTGCCGTCGGCCTCGGCGCGCCGGTCGAGGATCTCCGCGTTTTCGTAGAGCCAGTTGAGCGCCGCCCCGTCCTCGGGCGGCAGCGACACCGCGAAGCTCGCCCGGTGGCGGCCGATCCGCGCCTCGATCCGGGCCGTGAGCGCGGCGAGCCCTTCCCCGGTCAGCGCCGAGACCAGGACCGGCGCGTCGCTGTCGCGGTCGTTGCGGGCCTTGGACTGGCCGCTGAGATTCATCAGCCGGGTCCGCTCGTCGTCATCCAGGAGGTCGGACTTGTTCCAGACCTCGATGATCCGCTCGGCCGTGGTCTCGATGCCGAGCTCGCGCAGCACCTCGCCGACATCCTCGGCCTGGGCCTCGGAATCGACGTGGCTGACGTCGCGCACGTGCAGGAGCACGTCGGCCTCGATCGCGTCCTCCAGGGTCGCCCGGAACGCCGCGATCAGCGGGGTCGGCAGGTCGGAGATGAAGCCCACCGTGTCGGACAGGATCACGGTCTCGCCGTGGGGCAGCTTGGTCGCCCGGGCGGTGGGGTCGAGGGTGGCGAACAGCATGTCCTTGGCGGTGACCTCGGCCTGGGTCAGGGTGTTGAATAGGCTCGATTTTCCGGCATTGGTGTAGCCCACCAGGGCGACGATCGGGTAGGGCACCCGGGCGCGGCTCTGCCGGTGCAGGCCGCGGGTCCGCACCACCGCGTCGAGGTCGCGTTCGATCCGGGTCATGCGCTCCTGGATCATGCGCCGGTCGGCCTCGATCTGGGTCTCACCGGGGCCGCCCAGGAAGCCGAAGCCGCCGCGCTGCCGCTCCAGGTGGGTCCAGGACCGGACCAGCCGCGACTTCTGGTAGGCCAGATGCGCGTGCTCGACCTGGAGCGTGCCCTCCCGGGTCGAGGCGCGCCGCCCGAAGATCTCGAGGATCAGGCCGGTCCGGTCGATGACCTTGGCGCCCCATTCCTTTTCTAGGTTGCGCTGCTGCACCGGCGAGAGCGCGCAATCCATCACCACGAGGCCGATCTCGCGGGCGCGGATCAGCCCGGCGATCTCCTCCACCCGGCCCTTGCCGAGATAGGTCGAAGGGCGGATGCGCGGCAGGCTGATCGCGAGGCTCTCGACCACGTCGAGCTCGATGGCGGCGGCGAGCCCGGTGGCCTCGTCGAGGCGCGCCTCGACGGAGCGGCTCGGCTGGGCGGCGCCGTTGCCCGGCACCCCCGGCCCGTGCACGCCGCGCGCCAGATAGGGCCCGATCACCAGGGTGTGGGTCGCCGCGGCGATCTCGCCCTCGGGCGCGGCCTGTGCCTGGAGGCGGGCTTCGCCGGACGTCAGCGTTTCGGTCATGCAACCTTTAACGCCGCCCGCGTGCGGGCGGCTTCGTTCGAGAAGTCGGATTGTTCGAGATGGGGATTGGGCAGGGCCGGGCCAAGATGCCGGGCTTCAAGAGGTTTAAATCGGAGCGATCGGAATCCGGAGGCTCGCTCGACTCGGGCTATCCCACCCGCGCCCTCAACCTGAGGCGACGGAGCGCAGCAGCCTCGAAGGAGCCCTCCAGCCGGCCCGGCGATCCCTGGAGGGCCCCTTCGAGGCTGCTGCGCAGCACCTCAGGATGAGGGGGAGATCGGGATAGGGTTGGGATTTGCCGCCCGCTGCTGGCGAATCGCGGCCTTAGCCTTGGAGAGAGCGAACCGATCGCTCGCCCCTCAACACATCACGCCTTCTCGGCGGTCTCGTCCGGCTCGAACAGCTGCACCGGGTGGCCCGGCATGATCGTCGAGATCGCGTGCTTGTAGACCAGCTGCGAGTGGCCATCCCGGCGCAGCAGCACGCAGAAATTGTCGAACCAGGTGACCACGCCCTGGAGCTTGACGCCGTTGACGAGGAAGATGGTCAGCGGGATCTTGTTCTTGCGGACATGATTGAGGAACGTGTCCTGAAGGTTCTGTGCGCGTTCGCCCGCCATCTTCTTTGCCTTCTTGTTGTCCCGGCGCGAAAGGCCCGGGTTGGGTACGCAACGTTGGGTCCGTCACGCGCGGGATCGTCCGATCATCCCGCCCGGACCGGATATACAGCATGACCGCGCGAAAGCGTGGGGGCAAGCAAGGCCCGCGCCCGCCGATCCGTAACGGATCGGCGCCTCTTTCACGGACCGCGCCGAGACTGCGCCTGCAAGATCCCGGCCGCCCCGGATCGCTACGGGCCGATGCCCAGGGACTTCAGCTTGCGGTGCAGCGCCGAGCGCTCCATGCCGATGAACTCGGCCGTGCGCGAGATGTTGCCCGAGAACCGCGCGATCTGCGCCACGAGGTACTCGCGCTCGAAGATCTCGCGGGCCTCGCGCAGCGCCAGGCTCATCAGCTTCTCGCCGCCCGCGCCCCCCGGGGTAGTCGGCACCAGGGCGCCGATCTCGGAGGGCAGCATCTCGGAGGTGACCTCCTGCTCCGGGTCGGCCTGGGTCAGGATCATCAGGCGCTCGACGTTGTTCTTGAGCTGGCGGACGTTGCCCGGCCAGTTGTGCGACTGGAGCACCGCCATCGCGTCCTCGGCGATGACCCGCTTGGGCAGGCCGGTCTGGGACGAGATGTTGTTCATGAAGAACTGGATCAGCTCGGGCACGTCCTCGCGGCGCTCCGACAGGGCCGGCACCCGGATCGGCACCACCGAGAGCCGGTGGAACAGGTCCTCGCGGAAGCGGCCCGCGGCGATTTCTTCCTGCAGGTCCCGGGATGAGGACGAGATGATGCGCACGTCGACATGCACCCGGGTGGTGCCGCCGACCCGTTGAAAATTCTGGTCGACAAGGACGCGCAGGATCCGGTTCTGGGTCTCGCGGGGCATGTCGGCGACCTCGTCGAGGTAGAGGGTGCCGCCATGGGCCTCCTCCAGGGCGCCGACCCGCCGGCCGGACTCGCCCTCGACCCCGAACAGCTCCGCCTCCATCGTCTCCGGCAGGATCGCGGCCGCGTTGAGCAGCACGAAGGGGCCGTTCGCACGCGCCGAGGCCTTGTGCAGGCTGCGGGCGGCGAGCTCCTTGCCGGAGCCGAGTGCCCCGGTGATCATCACCCGGGCGTTGGTCGGCGCCACCCGGTCGATGGTCTGGCGCAGCTGGTTGATCGCCAGCGAGCCGCCGACGATGCGGTTGGGGTTGCCCGAGCGCGCCGTCAGGTCGCGGACCTCGCGCCGGAGCCGGGAGGCTTCCAGCGCGCGCTCGGCCACCAAGATCAGCCGGTCGGCCTTGAACGGCTTCTCGATGAAGTCGTAGGCCCCCGCCTTGATGGCCGAGACCGCGGTCTCGATGTTGCCGTGGCCCGAGATCATCACCACCGGCAGGTCCGGGTTGGCGGCCTTGATCAGGTCGAGCACCTGCAGGCCGTCGAGGCGCGAGCCCTGCAACCAGATGTCCAGGAACACCAGGTGCGGCCGGCGCGCCTCGATGGCGGCGAGCGCCTCGTCGGAGCCGCCGGCCGTGCGGCAGCGGTGGCCCTCGTCGTCGAGGATGCCCGCCACGAGGTCGCGGATGTCGGCCTCGTCGTCGACAATCAGGATATCGGCGCTCATGCGTGCATCTCCGCGATCCGGGGGGCCGTCGGTGCGGCGCCCTTCTCCTCTGTCGTGACGGGACTGGTCTGCGGACCCGGGGCGGACGGCTCGGGCCCGTGCTCGCGCGGGACCCGCATCTGAACCTGCCCACCACGGCCGGCGGGATTGTCGTTCAACGCGATCCCGCCGCCGTGCTCCTCAAGCACCTTGCTGACGATAGCAAGCCCCAGCCCCGTGCCACCCTCGCGTGTGGTCATGTAGGGCTCGAGCAGCCGCTGGCGCCCCTCCACCGGAAATCCCTTGCCGTTGTCGGTGACCGTGATCACCGCGAAACCGTCCTCGACCGCCAGGCTCAGGGCGATCTTGCCCTTGCCGAGCTCGGCCGGCGGCACCTCGGCCACCGCCTCGACGGCGTTCTTCAGGATGTTGGTGATCACCTGGCTGAGCAGCCGGATGTCGAAGGCCGCCACGATCTTCTCCGCGCTGCCGGCGCCGCCCTGCGCCGAGAACGCGAAATCGATGTCCGGATGCGCCACGCGCATCATGAACAGGTTCTGCTTGGCGATCTCGGTCAGGTCGTTCGGGGCGATGGCAGGCTTGGGCATCCGCGCGAAGGCCGAGAACTCGTCGACCATGCGCTTGATCTCGTCGACCTGACGCACGATCGTGGCGGTGCATTGGTCGAACACCTCCTTGTCGGCGGTGATGACCTTGCCGTACTTGCGCCGGATGCGCTCGGCGGAGAGCTGGATCGGGGTCAGGGGGTTCTTGATCTCGTGGGCGATGCGGCGGGCGACGTCGCCCCAGGCGGAGCTGCGCTGCGCCTGGACGAGGTCGGTGATGTCGTCAAGGGTCACCACCGAGCCGCGGGAGGTCCCCTGGGCCTGCTCGCTCGTGACCCGCACCGTGACGGTGCGCTCGCCCCGGGACCGGGTGAGCTGGAGCTGCTGCTGCTGGAGGGCGCGCGGGCGGCTCTCGCTCTCGGCGAGCACGGGGGCGAGCTCCGGCACCGCCCGGGCCAGCGGCTGGCCGATCAGGGCCTCGCTCTCCAGGTCGAGCATCCGCTCGGCGGCCGGGTTGGCGATGGTGACGAAGCCCGCCGCGTCGAGGCCGATCACCCCGGGCGAGACCCCCGACAGCACGGCCTCCGTGAACCGGCGGCGGGTGTCGATCAGGTCGTTGGCGGCGATCAGCCCGGTATGCTGGCGCCGCAGCTCCTGCGTCATCTTGTTGAAGCTCTCGCCGAGATGGGCCAGGTCGCCGCTGGTCTTCTTGGTCGGCACCTGGGCGTAGAAGTTGCCCGACGCGACCTGGTCGGCGGCGTTGATCAGCCGCCGGATCGGCGCCACGAACCGGTTGGCGAAGTTCATCCCGAACCACACCGCCGAGAGCAGCGCGATCAGGGCGATCAGCAGGAACACCGACGCGAAGGTGATCTGGATCGAGCGCCGGAGCGAATCGTAGGTCAGGTACTCGGCCGCCGCCGCCCGCGACACGCCCGGGAAGTCGATGGCGAGCTGGCTGACCTCCCGCTGCACCATCAGCACCGCGTCGTCGTAGGCCGGCATCCGCAGGAGCGCGGCGAAGACCCGGCCCTCCGAGGGCAGCAGGCAGATCGGGTCGGTGGAGGTCGCCGCCTCCTCGAAGGCCGCCGCCGAGGGCAGCCGGACCTGCTTGAGCACGTCGATCTTGGCCCGGGCGACCACGTCGGTCGGCCCGCGCATGATCTGCGCCACCGGCAGGCCGAGATTGGTCGCCCGGGTGGTCAGGAAGTTCTCGAACCAGGCCCGGTCCCGGTCGAAATTCGGGCGCGCCCGGGTCAGGTCGTCGACGAGGATGCGGATCTCCCGGGCCAGCGACTGGCACTGGTTCTCCTGGTAGGCGTCGGCCACCTCGACGGATTTGAGCACCACGTCGCGGACCCGGTCGGTGAAGCCCAGCGACAGGCCGCGGTCGATGGTCACCGACGCCACCACGGCGAGCAGCACGGTCGGCAGGATCGCGATCAGCGAGAACAGGCCGACGATGCGCGAGTGCAGCCGGGCCACCGCCGCGTTGGCCTTGCGGGCGTGCAGGAAGACCCGCGCCTCCCAGGCGATCACGAAGACGAGCCCGAGCACCAGGGCGGCGTTGATGCCGAGCAGCGTGACGCCGTAGGCCGGCGTCGGCGTCACCCGGATCACCCCGGCCAGGATCAGGAAGGTCGCCAGCGCCGAGACCAGCGCGGTCACCACCACGGCGGCGCCGATCCAGCCCGGCCCGCGCGGCCCCGGCCGCAGCGACTCCGCGAGCGGCGTGCCCGGGTCCGGGGTTGGGTCCGCCAAGAATTCCGACGCCGTTTCCTGTGTCGCGGCTTCCTGGGCGACGGCCTCTGGCGCAACGGCCTCTTGGCCGGCGCCCTGCGCGGTCTCCTCGGCCGGCGGCCTCGACCCCTCGCCTGCCCCCTCGGCCACCGGCTCGGCGGACGAACGGGCAGCCCCCTCGGGGTCCGGCGCAGGGCCTTCCACAGGCGGTGAGCGTCGCAGGAACGGCATGACTGGTGCAGGGCCACAACAGTGTGGCGGAATTAATACGAGTCGCGGCGCCGGAGAGATGGCCGGTGGTCCATTCGGCCGCATGGGTCGACGCCAGCGCAGCGCGAGCGGCGTTTCACGGTGGTCGTCTGGCCTGGCGCCGCAGACGGACTTGGCAGCCGGGCAAGCTGAGCCTTTAAATCGAGGCTCCATCCGAATGCCGTTGCATGGACTTGCTCGTGAACAAGGCCGCCCGGAACGAGCGCATCAAGATCACGGCCACTTGGTTCAACGGTGCGGCTGTCGCGGCCTTGGTGGTCGGGTGCTTCGTGCCGATCGTGGTCTTCGTGACCTCGACTGCGCACATCCCGTTGAGAAATCTCAATCTGCTGGTGAGTGCTTGGTTTTTCTTGAGTGTCAGCTTACATTGGGCTGCACGAAAAGTTCTGCGAGGGATTGAGGAATGAGCGACGGGTTTCTGTCCGCTGCCATCATAACCCCGCTGATGCTCGCGGCGACCGCCGGCTTCGTCTACTGGTTCACGAGCCGGCAGGATCGGCGCGATGCTTCGGAGCACGAGCGCTAGGATTTCGGCACCGCCCTTAAGGCGGGTGCTTCAGATCAGCGCATCGCGGGCGAGGCCGCGTTCGGACGCGTCTGGTTTTCGCGCCGTTGCGACCGTGGCGACGACGTCCATCCCTTGACCCCACCGGCACGGCCCCGTACCCCCGCCCGTGGAGGCGAACGGGGTCTGGTGGCCCCCCTGGTCTTCAAAACCAGTGGTACGCCAACAGCGTACGGTGGGTTCGATTCCCATCCGCTTCCGCCAAGCCCCCGCCCCGTTCGCAGCGAGAACCGGCTCCGCCGCACCCGCGATCCTGTCCGCCGGTAAAGGCGGTTCGCGAAGGGGGCTCCGCCTGACCTGATCGGCGCTTCGTCCAGCCAGCCCCCTGATCCTGAGGCGCTTTCGCGGAGCGGAAGCCTCGAAGGAGCCCTCCGGGGATCGTGCGGCCGGCTGGAGGCCTCCTTCGAGGCCTTCGCTGCGCTCCGTCGCCTCAGGATGAGGGGGATGGACGGAAGGGGTGGGATCGGCCGGACAAGCGCTCAGAACGTCCCGGGATAGGCCCCGCCATCCATCAGCAAATTCTGGCCGGAGATGAACCCGGCGTGCTGGCTGCACAGGAACGCGCAGGCGGCCCCGAACTCGTCCGGGTGGCCGAAGCGGCCGGCGGGGTTGTCGCGGGCCCGGGCTTCGAGAAAGGCCTGCACGCTGGTGCCGGCCTTGGCGGCGCCGGCGGCGGCGTTGCTGCGGATCCGGTCGGTGTCGAACGGGCCGGGTAGGAGGTTGTTGATCGTCACGTTGTGCCGCACCGTCTGGCGGGCGAGGCCGGCCACGAAGCCGGTCAGCCCCGAGCGGGCGCCGTTGGACAGGCCGAGATGCGCGATCGGCGCCTTCACGGCCGCCGAGGTGATGTTGACGATCCGGCCGAAGTTTCGGCCGATCATGCCGTCGACCGTTGCCTTGATGAGTTCGATCGGCGCCAGCATGTTGGCGTCGAGCGCCCGGATCCAGGCGTCGCGGTCCCAGTCGCGCAAATCCCCCGGGGGCGGGCCGCCGGCATTGTTCACCAGGATATCGGGCTCCGGGCAGGCGGCGAGCGCGGCCTCCCGGCCGGCCTCGGTGGCGATGTCGCCGGCCACCACGGTCACCGCGGCGCCGGTCTCGCGACGGATGGCCTCGGCGGTCGCCTCCAGGGTCTCCCGGGTGCGGGCCGTGATCGTCACGGCGACGCCTTCCCGGGCCAGCGCCAGGGCGCAGCCCCGGCCGAGCCCCCTACTGGCCGCGCATACGAGCGCCCGGCGCCCGCCCAATCCGAGATCCATGGATGCCTCTGAGAACCGGCCCTCGCCGCGAGGGCCTGCACGGGACGGATAACGCGCCGGGACGGCGGGCGGCAGCCGGGCCTCGATCCGCCCGCCACATGCGAAGATCGCGCGCTGATCTCGGTAATAAGCCGGAAGGAGTACTGAACTCGATGCGATGGGCCTGATTGACCGAGGATGGAGGTGGCGATGACCGTATTCCAGTCTCCCGTTCTCGGCTTCATCCTGTGCACGCTCTCGGCCGGACTGGCGGCGGCGCAGCCATCCGTCACCGGAACGGGCGGCGATCCGCTCTCCACCGAGAGGGCGCCCAACACCACCGCGCTCGGACAGACCAAGCCACCGAGCCGAGCCGCCAGCCCGGCCTCGACCAAGCCGATCGAGCGCCGGACGCCGCGTCAGGCCGCGGACGACGCGATCAGCACCCGGATCTGCATCGGCTGCCGGCCGGATCCCGCCAGCACCGGCTCCCTGCCCGAGGCCGGCCCGGCACCGGCCAAGCGCGACGTCCAGCTCGACGAACTCCGGGCCCTGGCCGAGCCCCGGCAGCAATCCGACCTTGACACCCTCCCCCTGGCCTCGGCGCATCGCGAGCAGGCGCGCTCGGCGCAGGAGAGGACCGACGGCCTCTGGCAATCCTGGCTGGTCTCGGTCTGCGATGGCTGCGGCGACCAGAAGCCGGCCCGGGCCCTGCGGCTCGAGGATTGGCCGAACCGGCAGGCCGCCGCGGCCCCGGGCGCGGCCGGCCGCACGGCATTGCCGGCCCGGGTGCGGGCCGCCGACATCGCACCGCACCGAAGCCTCGCGGTGGACCTCTCCCCGGAGAACATCACCCGCATCCGCCGCACGCCCTGAGCGGGCCCGCAGCGCTCACCAGGTGCGCAGGTCGCGCGGCGCCGCCGTTTCCGGCAGCTCCTCGAGGGACGGGGCGACGAACCCGGCCCAGAGCAGGGCGGCGACGCCGGTCAGGAGTGGCGCGGTGATGCTGAGGACGAGGCTGAGGGTCACGGCGGCCTGCGCGATCGACAGTTTCGAGTTGGGCGAATGCAGAATTCATAGACGAGAATGTGTTTTCGCCGCATTAAGATGGAGGGTCGTTTTGAGGCGGACTGATAAAACCGTCCTTGGATGGCCGCGGCCCGGCGCCGAGGGCCCGCACAGTCCCTGTCTTCGATACGGCGTTCGGTGCCATCAGTCGGGCGTACCAAGTAACCGGATGGACAGCCCACCTTTCAAATGGGTGCTGAGACGGGAACGACAGACGATCGATCGATTTTTCGTCAAAGTGTCGGAATTTCCAGAACCTTTCGGTTTCATGGCCAAGAATTCATGCAGCTTCCGCCCCTCGACCAAGTTGTCGAGCTGCAATACCCATCGTCGGGTCTTGAGCTATCGAGTCGAGCAGCCATGAACAGATTGCGTGCCATCCTCGTCGGCGTCGCCCTGGCGGCGGTGCCGCTCGCCAGTGCGAACGCGATGCCGATCCTCGCCGACCCCGGGGGTGGGCCGTCCGTCACGCTGGTGGCGGGCGGTTGCGGTCCCGGGGCCTGGCGGGGGCCCTGGGGCCATTGCCGGAATACGCCCTATGTCGGGCGGCTTCCCGGCGGCTGGTATCAGGCCCGGGCCGGGAACGGCTGCCCGCCCGGTTATTGGCGCGGCCCCTGGGGCCATTGCCGCAACACGCCATATCACGGCCGGCTGCCCGGCGGCGGGTTCCGTTAGAAGACGCTGCGTTCGCGCCAGGTCCCTGAGACTTCGGGCCGCCCCCATCCGGGGCGGCCTTTTTCGTGTCCGGCCTCCGAAGCGCGGGGGTACCGGCGAGGCGGGCGAGCAAGGCTCCCCCTCCCGCCCCGCCGGTACTGGCCTGCGTGGGGGGTACGCAGGTCAGTAATTTACGCCTATCATTCCGGCTATGGAGTTGCCAATCAGCGGTTTATACCGATCGATATAGCACAGAGCGCTAATTGCCCGCCTCTGTACTGCGTTGAGATGATTTCATGGCGACCCTTTTTACGGATCCGCTCGGCCGGCAGCTGTTGAGCCTGCTCACCGCGGATCACGGCCTGCCCGGCGATCCGGAACGCCGGGTGCTCCGGGACGCGTTGCAGCAGCTCCAGCTGCGCGCCCAGGCCCAGGATGCGCCGCGCTCGGTGCGCATGGCGATCCGCGCCGCCCTCTCGGCGCTCCGGGCGGAGTTCCCGCCCTCTTGCCAGCCTTCTTGCGAGCCCCCCTGCCCGCCCCCGCCGCCATCGAACGCGCCGTTCGGCCCGTGATCCGCGCCCGGCCGGGGCGTTCGGCACGCTTCATCGGGCTGTTACAACCCGGAAGTAGAGGCATCCGGCGTGACGTCATCTCAGGAGCGCAGGCGGATGCCGGCCCATTATTGTATTAACCCGCTCGATCCGTATGCCGAGCAGGAAGTGCTGGTCATTTACGACGAGCATCGGCCGTTCGTCTCGATCCGCTCTGCGGTCGACGAAGAGGGCTACGACATCCTGAGCGACCTCTCCGAGGATTGCGTCCGCATCCTGCAGCTCGAGATCGCCGTGTATCACGGCCACAGCGAGCCCTATGCCTGGGCGCAGCACGCGGTCGACGTCGTGGCGGCGCCCGCTGCCGCGTGAGGCCGGCTTCCCGTCAGGGCCGGGTTGGCTCGACGGCGAGCGCCCCGAACTCGCTGACCATGCATTCGTGCATGCGCCGCAGCCACATATGCGCCTCCGTGGCGCGGGCTTCCGCCCGGTCGGCGCGCTCGGCCGCCAAGCGGACCTGCTCCTCGGCCCGCTCCGCGCGGGCGACCGCCTCGCGCATCGTCGCCTCGGCATGACGGGCCCGGTCCTCGGACGCCCGCGCCGCCGCATCGGCCTCGCGGACGGAGCGCTGCGCGTCCCGGACCGAGTCCCGCGCGCGCTTCTGCATCTCGCGGACCCGGGCGGCGACGCCCCGGACGGCCAGCAGGGAGGCCGACCAATCCTCGTCCTCGGCGGCAGAGGCCTCGGGGCCGGAGAACAGCGCGACCACCCGGTCCACCGGGTCGCTCTCCGGATGGGCTGCCGTCGCGCGGGCCGAGCTGCTCATGCCGCGGCCTGATCGGTCAGGCCGGTAAACTCGGACATGATCGCGTCCTGGACGCGGGCCAGCCATTCTTCGGCGTGACGGGCGCGCTCCTCCGCCGCCCGGGCGCGGGCCTCGGCCGCCTTCGCGCGCTCTTCGGCGGCCATCACCTGCGCCTCGGCGCGGACCTGCGCGTCCCGCGCCTGGACCTCGGCGATGCGGGCCCGTTCGTTCGAGGCCGTGATGTCGTCGCGGACCCGCTCCAGAACGTGCTCGATCCGCTCCTCGCGCTCGCGGGCCTGGGCCTCGACCTCCCGGGCCTGGCGGGCCGCGGCCTGGACCCGGTGGATCAGCGCATCCCAATCCTGCGGCGAGGATTGCGGCGTCGGCAGCGGGGCCTGCTCGTTCAGCGACGAGACCACCCGCAGGACGTTGCCGAGATTGGCCTCCGGCCCGGCATTCGGCTCGCGCTTCGGCTTGTCGGTGGCGCGGAAGCGCGGGTCGTTCAAAAGCCGCTGCAGCTCGCTCACGGGGCGCCCTCTCCCTGATGGTAGACTGGGATGCGATTAAACTGTCTGCATTGATTAACAAATGGTTAAAATCAAGTTCGCCCGGTTGGGGTTTGTTAACGCGGGCTGCGCGGTTGCTGGAATTCGGCCGGCCCGAACGCGCACGGGCGGCCCCGTCCGCGACATCGGGATACCCGCCACCGGCACGGGGCGGCGGAACCGTATCGGGCGGTTCCTGTTCCTCACAGGACGGGATCGGCTTGGAGGAACGAACTGATGCGGAACGGTGCCCAGGATCGAGGCCCGGCCGCTTCCGGTCCGGACCAGAACGCGGCGCGCGGGTTCACCGCCGCCCTGCGCGAGCAGGCGCAGGACTACACCGGCAAGCGCAAGGCCGACGCGGCTCGGGTCGTCTCGGATGTCGGGGACGCCATCCGGGGCACGGGAGCCAGCTTCGACGGGCTGCCGCAGCTCAAAGCCTTCTTCGATCAGGCCGCCCTCGGCGTCGACGAGCTGGCCGAGGACATCGGCCGCCGCTCGTTCAGCGAGATGTACGACGAGGTCCAGGCCGCGGCCCGGCGCCGCCCGGCCCTGACCGCGGCAGCCGCCATGCTGGCCGGCTTCGCGCTCTACCGGCTCATCAACGCGCCCGGAATCCGGCCGGTGCCGCGCTCGCGGGCCTTGGTCCCGGTCGACGTCCTGCCGACGCCGGACATCTAGAGCGCTCGGCAACGGCCCTGGGCCACGCCCCGGATCCGGGCGCGAGGCGTCGACCCACAATGATGGAACGCGCTGTCGTCGTCGGGCCGCCCACCCCGGCGCCGACGGGCGCTTGAGGAGGACAGGATGGCCGAGCCCGGCATACGCAGCATCCCGACCCTCGTCGGCGATGCGGTTCGCGAGTTGCGCGACCTCGTCGCGGACGAGTTGGCCCTGTTCCGGGCCGAGATGGCCCAGGGCGTCCACCGGATCTCGCTTGGTCTCACCCTGCTCATCGCGGCGGCGGTCCTGGCCATCACCGGGCTCTTCACCCTGCTGCTGGCCTTGGTGAAGGGCATCGCCGTCCTGGTGCAGTCGGATGCCCTCGCCGCTCTGATTGTGGGCGGCACCTTCCTGGTGCTCGCCCTGGGGCTGGGTCTGTATGGACGCAGCAAGGCGTCGCTCTCAGGTCTTGAGCCGACCCGGACGGGACGGCAGATCAAGCAGGACGCACAGATTCTCACGGAGCGCAGGGACGTATGAACAACTCGGCGGATGAACTCGAGCAGGATGTGGAGGCGAGCCGCGGGCGCCTGGATCGCACGCTGGGCGATCTGCAGGCCCGGTTCCAGGGGCCCGGCGTGCCCCGGGATCTCGCCGACCTCAAACGGTCGGGACAGGCAGCCGGCGAGGCGGTCGAGCGCTTCGTCGCCGACGTGCGCGTCAATCCCGTGCCGGCGCTCCTGATCGCCGCCGGGGTCGGCCTGCTGGTCTACGACGTGTTCCGCTCGGCGCGCCGGCGCGCAGCCCTGACCCCGGTCGGCGCTTACAGGGGCTCTCAGGCGGCGGACGATCGCGGCCTGGCCGAGAACCAGCCGGACCGGATGCAGGCGCGGCTCGACGAGGGCCTGGAGGAGAGTTTTCCGGGCAGCGATCCCGTCTCGGTGCGGATCACCAAATAGCCCGGCCCGGTCGCCTGGCCGGCCGGGGCGTGGATCGCCCCCGGTCGTCGGCCGAGCGCGTTCCGGTCTTCGACCGGACTCCGCTGGGTATTCAGCGGAATCTGCTTTCGATCCGCGCCCGATCGTTATGAAATCGGGTGGGGATCGCAGATGGTCGTGGAACACGTCCGCACCCGAACCGGTATTCACCTCGGCGGCGCGCATCCGAGCGGCGTAGGGGGCCTGACATGACCGACATGGACCTCCACGGCGTTATCGAAACCGAGGCGGAGGTCGATCCCCGGGCGGCCAAGATGCCGGAGGTTCTGCGCCTCGCAACCGCGCTGGCGGAGCAGATGCTGGCCTCGCAGATCATGGGGCGCGCGATCTCAGGCGAACAATTCACCGCTCTGGTGAGTGCCGCTCGCCTCCTTCAGGATAATAACGTGCCCTGGCCGCCGCTCGTCCAGGAAGTCGTCCACGAATTGGCCGAGCGGATGAACGCTGTCGGATCGGAGCCGGACGGCGCCGCGGTCTGACGGGCGCGTCGCGCGCCGTCCCGTGCGACGGGCGGGCGCAAGGTGACTAGATACTCCGTGCGCTGCTGGCGGATGCGGGCTTCCACCCGTCGCGCAGACGGGGCGCGAGACGCGAAAGCCGTCGACATCCACGGGATGTCCCGGTCCCGGTCGGCCCAACCATCCGGTGTCACAGATCGAGAGCCCAGCGATGTGGTACCTTTACGGCTTCGTGCTTCTCGCCGGCGTCGCCAATGCCGTTCAGGCGGGGCAGAACGGGGCGCTCTCCAAGGGGCTGGCCGAGTCGTTGACCGCCGGCCTGGTGGTGGCGGCCGGGACCGCCACCTGCATCCTCGTGGTCGGCCTGCTCTCCGGCAAGCTCACATGGCCGACGGCGGCCCAGGCGCTGGCGATGCCGTGGTGGGCATGGTTCGGCGGGATTCTCGGCGGTTGCATCATCCTGGCGCAGTTCATAGTGGCGCGTCGGATCGGCGCCGCGCCGTTCCTCGGTCTCCTGGTCACCTCGGGCGTGGTCACCTCGATCGTGCTCGACCATTTCGGCTGGGTCGGCTTCGATCGGCATGCCGCCAGCCTCTGGCGGATCCTCGGCGGGCTCCTGATGGTCGCCGGCGTGGCGCTGGTCGCCGCATTCTGAGCGGGCAGCGGCCCCCTCCGGGTGATTGGCCACGCCGACGCTCCGGAACAGGCCCCCCGGCGCGGGGTTGCTCCTGAGACGCACAAGGAGAACGCGATGCTGACGGGTGGTTTGCTGTGGCTGATCGGGGTGCCGATCCCCGTCCTCATCCTGATCTGGTTCTTCTTCCTGCGGGGGCGCTGAGGCGCGCCGGAACGACGCTTCGGACCTGCGCCCGATCGCGTGCAGGTCCGGCCCACGGCATCCACCGCCTCGACATGCCCACCCCTACGGTTCCTCTGCCCCCATGCGCCTCGCCCTCCCCGCCCTCCCCTTCATCGTCGCTGCCGGTGGGGCGGTCGCGCAGCAATCGCTGCCGACGGTCCCTGAACTCCTGACCGCGGAGGCGAAGGCCGCCCTGGCCTGCGAGAGCGGGGGCGATCCCGCCATCATCCGGGAGCAGTGCCGGCTGCGCGATCGCCTGAGCGGACGCTTGGCCCAGGCCGGCTATTGCTGGGGCCGCAAAGGGCAGACCGACGAGAAGAAGGAGTGGCACGCCTGCCAACCCGACTCGATCTTCGAGGACGATATCGAGGCGGTGCAGCGCTGAGCGTTTCAGCCTTCACTTGAGGCGATCCGGATTAAATCACCCGATCGCCGCCGGGTGGCGGCGCGGTTCGCCCTTGTAGTGGCGCGGGATCAGCGGGCAGCCGTCGTGCACGCGGAAATGGGACAGCGATGTGCGCCGCACCGCGGTGTAGCCGCCCTGGATCATCAGGCGCCCGAAGCAGGCCGGGCAGCGCTTGAGCGCATCGCGATGGCGGGCCTGCGCCTCGTCGGCCGTCATGGCCACCCAGGCCCCCTCGACGGAGACTTCGCAGGTCGGGGGTCCGGGCTTTACCATGAGGCGACGATGCCGTCGGGTGGCGCAGCGCGCCAGCGCAAGCGCGCCACAGCGGGCCGACGATTGACGTGCAGGTTGTGCTGCAAAGCGTCGCGGCAAGACCGCTCGGCCCGCTGCCATCTCAGCCGCCCGAAGTCATTCGCGGACCGACGGATCACGATGCACGCGATGGAGCGCCGGTTATTTCTGGGTCGGCCGCACCTTGATACACAGCAGGATGCGCTGGATGTGGTTGCGCAGCTTGTCTTTACTATCGGATATTGCTCCGGAGCTCTTGGCAGAGTCCGGCTTATCACACGTCGACATGGCAAGTGCCCCAAGAAAGGAGCGCCAACTCAGCGGGCCTTAGGGCCTTGGTTCGGAAGGCGATCGCGAGTAGCTCTAATGGATTGCATCGCCAAAATCTCGAAATAATTGCAACTCGTCCGGCCAATTCAGGTTTGAGATATTTTAAGGTTTATCGTTGTTTCTGAATGCTGCTGTGCCGTTCCGCACGACGTAGCCGAATGCATAGACCCGCACGCGGGGTCGGATCAGGGAGACGTGCTCGGTGGCTGAACGCTTCTACTTCGACATCGAGAACGGCCAGGCGTCGATCCGTGACGAGGAAGGTGTCGAGGCAGCCAGCGTGGAACAAGCCTTGGACGAGGCCCGGAGCGTGATCCGGGAGATGTTCGCCGAGTTGACCGACGCCAATCCCGACCAAACCTGGACCCTAATCGTGCGGGATGCGTCCGGATCCGTGGTCGGACGCCTTCCGATCAAGCCATAGGGTCTGGCCGAACGATCGAGCCGAGCAAGCTTCCTGCGCTGAGGACCGTGCCCGCTCGCCGCTGGGGCGCGTCAAAACTGCGCGGCCGCCCGTGGGAGCTTGGCCGCCTGCTCAGGTGCTAGCGGAGCATGTGGTATCTTTACGGACTCACGATCCTCGCCGGCTTGGCGAACGCCATCCAGCCCGGCCAGAACGCGACGCTGTCGAAATCCCTCGGCTTGCCGATCACGGCCGCGTTGCTGACGCTGCTCGTCAGCACGGCCGCCCTTCTCGTGGGCGGCCTGGCGCTGGGCAAGCTCGAGATACCGAGCGGGCAACAATTGGTGCAGGTGCCCTGGTGGGCCTGGCTCGGCGGCTTCCTCAGCGTCCTGCTGATCCTGGCCCAGCTCTACGCGTCACCGACCATCGGCGCCGCGTCGTTCCTCGGCATCATCGTCACGGTGGGCGTGGTCGCGTCGATCGTGCTCGACAATTACGGATGGGTCGGCTTCGCCGTGCACCCGGCCAGCCTGTGGCGGATCCTCGGGGCCATCCTGATGACCGCCGGCGTGGCTTTGGTCGCCCTGTTCTGATCGCCGGCCGATCTCACCCCGGATCCGTTCCTGCGAGGATTTCGGCTGCGTATCGGGCGCGTCCGGAACCGTCGCCCGGCATGCCGGTGCGGGCGCACCACGCCGTGAATGCCGCGACCTCGATCGGCACGCGCACGACCGCGACGCCGCTGCGTTGCACCTCGCGCTCCATCTGCTCCGTGGCGATCCGCCAGGTCTCGTAGTGAGGCGGCAGCTTCGCCCCGTCGGGAAGGCTGGCGCGCAGGGCATCGTAATGCTCCTCGGCGTACCAGGGCAGACCGACGTGGCGCGGGCGGCTCATGACAGATTCGCAACCGGGTGAGGGCGGACAAGCGCGGGACCGACCGCACCGCAGCCGGGCTCGCATTCCTCAACGGCCAAGCATGTGGCTTGGTTCTGCCGAAATAGCTGCCCCGGCGATCGCTCGGCTACCTGCCGCCAAGCCATGGTGTGGAAGCGCACCTGAGGGCGAAAAACGCGGCACTTATGCACCCGCCGACACCCTGAGGCTGGTTGCCGGTCGCAGGCCTCGCTCTTAAGTCCGCTGCGCGCGATCGCGACGGCGTCGTGGTCGCGCCACCCTTCCCAAGAGTGTCTCCTCCCAAGACTTCGGGCCGCCCCCTCGGGGGTGGCCTTTTTTGTCTCGGCAGCCCGACCGAGGATTGGGCGGCCTGCGCTCTCTCGGACGGTCTACTCGCCGGCCTCGGCCGTCCGCGCGACCGCCCCGCCGCGCGCGAAGGAATTGTCGGCCGCCTGCGTCAGCTCCCGGCGGGCGACAACGTCCGCCAAAGCCAACAGGATACCCATGAGCCCCAGAACCAGGACGGCACGACGAAGAATCGGTCGATTGGACATAAGCGGCATCCAGAGACGTCGGCCTGTCTAGCAGAGGCCTCGAGGATCGGCTGCCGCTCCCGGGTCACAGTGGGTACGGAATGCGAACGCTGCCGATCGCATCGGGCACCGGCGGGCACGGCGAGGAGCGGGGTTTCGCGCCCCGCGCGCAGGTCAGCAGGGCCAGGCCGCTGACGTGCTCTGTCGCCCTTCGGCAACACCGGCCCGTCAATCACCCGCGCTGCCGCAACCGATGCCCGGCTGCAGAGTTGTCGCGCTCGGGTCAGTATCTTTCAGGCATGTCCGTCGCGCGGCAGATATTTACCGAAGGTTTACTATGGCAGCCCCCGTCGTTACCCGGCGGTGTGTCCGTAAAACTACAGCTTTCTCGCCGACGGATTGGTAGTCATGGCGTCAGATTTCACGCCCTGGATTACCGCACACATGACCAAGCTCATCGCCTCCCTGGCCGCCTTCACTGCCCTGACCGGCGCTGCTGCCGCCGCCGACCTGCCGCGTCGCGCCGCCCCGCCGCCCGTCTTCACCCCGGTGCCCGTGTTCACCTGGACCGGCTTCTACGCTGGTTTCAACGCCGGCTACGCCTTCGACGCCAGCAGCCGCTCGAACAACTCCACCTTCGGCGTGCCCTTCCCCTACGCCGCCCCCGGCACCACCGCCACCTTCAGCAACCGCAGCCAGGACGGCTTCTCCGGCGGCGCCCAGGTCGGCTACAACGTCCAGTTCACCCCGGGCTCGGGCGTGGTCGTCGGCATCGAGGCCGACGCCCAGTACCTCGACTTCGGCCGCGGCCGGAACAACGCCTTCGTGAGCGGCGCCGTCGCCCCGGGCTACTACGTCACCGACCCGCGCGGCCTGTCGAGCCTCGACTACTTCGGTACCGTGCGCGGCCGCCTCGGCTACGCCTTCGACCGCACCCTCGTGTACGGCACCGGCGGCTTCGCCTACGGCTCGGGCAGCGCTGACCGTTCGTTCGGTGGTTTCGCCGGCAACGACAGCTTCCGCACCGGCTACGCCGTCGGCGGCGGCGTCGAGTTCGCCCTGCCCACCGAGTCGTTCCTGAACTTCTTCCGCTCGTCGGCCGTGACGTTCAAGATCGAAGGTCTGTACGTCAACCTGGAGCGCGGTACCCGCAACCAGGGCGCCCTGGTGGTCAACGCCGCCAACCTCGTCCCGGTCGCCTACAGCAACGTCGGCCGCCGCGACGACGAGTTCGCAGTGGTCCGCGCCGGCCTGAACTACAAGTTCGGCTCGTACTAAGACCCAACACCCGCCCGGCCTTCGGGCCGGGCCCGGTCAGGGACAGCCAAGAACGCGCTCGCGCCTTCTGACAGGCCGATCTCTCCAGGCTGACCGCAAGGTCCGCACCACCCCAGAAGCACGCGCTTCTGGGGTTTTTCGTTTGCCGGTGGCACGGCCGGCCTATCCCGGATGGCCCCCGCTACCGGCTCCCCGCGAAGCCCGTGGCGATGTTCGGCCGCGACGCGAAGGCACCGCCTGTCCGATGGCCTCGCACCGCCCGGATCGCCCGATCCGCAGCCCCCTTCAGTGCCGGTAGCGTTCGGCCAGGGCCATGAGGGCCTGGGCGAGTTCGGTGAGGTTGGCCGAGGCCGCCTCGACCTCGCGGGTGCCGGCCGCCGTCTGCTGGCTGGCCTGGCGGATGTTCTGCAGCGCCCCCATCACCTGCTCGATCCCGAGCTGCTGCTGGTTGGTCGAGGCCACGATCTGCTGGAAGGTCTGGACGTTCTCCTCAACCCGCGCCGTGATC
>NZ_LHCD01000042.1:0-49397 GCF_001262595.1 Methylobacterium sp. ARG-1 | reverse complement strand
AAGCTCGACTTTGGCCATTTTGACCGGTCGTGGGACGCGCTGGGTGACGAAGCGGGCGTGACGGATAGGCTGATGGTGTCCCTCGCCAGAGACGCCTCATGCCGCACCTGCCTGCCCGCTTCGCCGGGATCATCCTGTCCTTCGCTCCGCTGTTCGTCCACCGGTCGTGGCGACACGCTCAGGCGCTGCTGATCGGTGCGATCCTCTGTCCGGGTCGGCGCACGGTAGCGAGCGTGCTGCGGATCACCGGCCGGGCACGCGACCGACATTTCGTGAACACGCACCGGGTGCTCAGCCGCGCAGCATGGTCTCCCCGCTCAGCAGCCCGCATCCTGCTTCGGCTGCTCGTTGAGGCCTTCGTCCCACACGGCCCCGTGGTGCTGGCGCTCGACGACACGATCGAGCGGCGCTGGGGTCGCCGCATCCGGGCCCGCGGGATCTACCGTGATCCGGTGCGTTCGTCCGGTGCCCATTTCGTCAAGACGAGCGGCCTGCGCTGGATGAGCCTGATGCTGCTCGCACCCATCCCCTGGGCGGGGCGGGTCTGGGCATTGCCGTTTCTGACCGCCCTCGTTCCGTCCGAGCGCGCCTGCCGGGAACGCGGTCATCGGCACAAGACCCTGCTCGATGTCGGACGGCAGATGGCCTTGCAGGTGCGACGCTGGCTGCCGGGGCGCGACCTCGTGCTGGTGGGCGACAGCGCCTTCTCGGCCTTACTGTTTCTCGATGCCCTGCGCCGCGGCGGCGTCACCGCCATCACCCGCCTGCGCCTGGATGCGGCGCTCTACGATCCAGCGCCCCCAAGGCTTCCCGGTACGATCGGGCGCCCGCGCAAGAAGGGTGTGCGGCGGCCAACCTTGTCCAAGATCCTGATCGACCCGGGCACCCTCTGGCAGCAGGTGAGCGTGCCGGGCTGGTACGGCATGGGCGAGCGCAAGATCGAGATCACCTCGGCCACCGCCGTCTGGCATCATTCCGGTCTACCAGGGGTGCCGATCCGCTGGGTTCTGATCCGCGATCCCGAGAAGCGCTTCGAGCCCCAATCGCTGCTCTGCACCGACCCAGCACGAGACCCGACCCAGATCGTGACGTGGTTCGTCCGGCGCTGGCAGGTCGAGGTCACCTTCCAGGATGTCAAATCGCTTTGAAGGTCAGCCCCCATTTCGCGTTCAAGGTCAGCCCCTTTGCTGACGTGTGCTGCCGTGCCTGAGCAAGGTCCAGACGAGGGCTGGGTCGGGCGTCAGGCTCTGTTCTTGAAGCGCCAGCTCTCGTTGCCGGTCTCGATGATGTCGCAGTGATGCGTGATCCGATCGAGCATGGCGGTGGTCATTTTGGCATCGCCAAAAACCTGCGGCCAGTCGGCGAAGGCGAGGTTGGTCGTGATCACGATCGAGGTCGTCTCGTAGAGCTTGCTGATGAGGTGGAAGAGCAACTGCCCGCCCGCGTCGCTGAAGGGCAGGTAGCCGAGTTCATCGATGACCACGAGGTCGTGCCGCTGCAGGCTCTCGGCCAATCGCCCGCTACGCCCGGCCGCCTTCTCCTGTTCGAGTTGGTTGACCAGGTCGACGAGGTTGAAGAACCGGCCTCGGGCCCGGATCACCGCCGAGGCGATGCCGATGGCCAGGTGCGTCTTGCCCGAGCCCGTGCCGCCGATCAGGATGATGTTGCGGCAGCCATCGAGGAACATGCCCGTCGCAAGTTCGCGCACGAGGCCTTCATCGACGGGTGTGCCGACGAACTGGAAGGCGTCGATATCCTTCAGCACGGGGAAGCGCGCGCCGCTGATGCGGTAGTTGATCGAGCGCGCGTTGCGGTGATTGAGCTCAGCCCGGATCAGGCTGGCCAGCAATGGGTAGAGCTCATCGCGCCGGTTGAGCCCCTTGCCGGCGATCTCGTCGAAGCTGGCGCGCATGCCGTAGAGCTTGAGGCCGGTCATGGCCTCGATGAGGTGCTGGCGTTCCATCCGGTCATCTCCAAGGTCGATGGTCTCAGGCGGTCGTAGCGGGCGCAGTCGGCCGCCGGCTCGGCGGCGAGCTTCAGGGCTTCGGGCCTCGTGATGCTGGGCGGGGCCGGCGGCTGACGCTGACGGGCAAGGATGGCCAGGATGACGTCGCCGCTGGCCAGCCCGGCCGCCAAAGCCTCCGCGCAGGCCGCCTCGACGGCGGCCATGCCGTCCTCAGGCACGCGGGCGAGCACCTTCACGAACTGACGGTCGCCGTCCTCATGATGGGCAAGCTTGGCACGCACCCCGGCCAACGCAGGCGGCAGGTCCCAGTCCTTGAACGGTGCACCGTTGCGCAGCGCGCCGGGCTTGCGCATCAGCACCGGTCGGTAGTGCCAGGGATCGTAGACGACCTGCTCGCGCCGGAAGCTCCGGGGATGGTCGGCCACGACCTCCTCGCCCAGGAGCACAACAATGCGCGCCGCGTAGACCCGCACCAGCACGCTGCGACCGGCGGCACGGGCGTCGACGCTGTAGCGGTTGCGGTCGTGGGCGATCAGGCAGGTCGAGGTGGCCCGCATCGACTTCTCGACGAAGCCGGCAAACGGGCCGCGGAACGGCATCAGGCTGGCTCGCTCCTGCTCGAACACCTCCCAGATCGTGCGCTCGCGTTGCTCGGGATGGCGGGTGCGTTGAGCGTAGGCGATGCACTGGTCCGCCAACCAAGCGTTGAGCTCGTCGAGGCTGCGCACCTTGGGGCGCGGCCGGAACACCCGGTCGCGCAGGGTGCCGACCTGGTTCTCGACCTGCCCCTTCTCCCAGCCGGCCGCTGGCGTGCAGGCGACCGGCTCGACGAGATGGTGTGAGCACAGCTGCAGGAACCGCTGATTGTAGGCGCGGGCTTTGCCGACGAACACGGTCTCCACCGCGGTCTTCATGTTGTCGTAGATGCCGCGCCGGCCGGTGCCGCCGTAGAAGGCAAACGCCCGGTCGTGGGCGTCGAAGACCATCTCCTGGGTCTCGCGAAAGGAGGCGCACACGAACGGCATGCGCGCGTGGGCCAGCCGCATCTGGGCGACCTTGACGGTCAGCGGTAGGCCGCAGAACTCGATGACCTCGTGGCTCCAGTCAAACTGGTAGGCCTCGCCCGGATCGAAGGAGAGCGGCACGAAGGCCTGGACCGGCATCCGCGCCCGCTCCGCTCGCCAGGTCTTCACGAAGCGATGCACGCTGTCGTGGGCACCCTCATAGCCGCGCCCGCGCAACTCCTCGAACAAACGCTGGGTCGAGCGCCGCTCGCGCCGGGGCAGCTTGGCCTCCGCTTCCAGGATTGTCGTCAGGACGGTCACGAATGTGCCGAGCTTGGGCTGCGGCTGGACCGCGCGCTTGTAGGCGAAAACGGTCGCGTTCGTGCGCAGAACCTTGCGCACCGTGTCCCGCGCAATGCCCAGTTCACGGGCGATGCATGTGATGCCCTTGCCGTTCTGATGATGCTCGAACCGGATCCGCGCAATCGTCTCCACACCCGTCATCCCTTGCCCCTCCGGCTCTCAGCCGGAGAGGTCAGTCGCCTCGGACGAGGGGGCTAGGATTGGACGCGATAATCGCCCCTCAGGGGGCCAACATTGCAGGCGATCTCACAGCGACAAAGCGCATGGTCGGCCGCTGAACGGCCTCCGCGATCGCCTCAGCGTCGGCCGCATCGGTCTTGCCGCGCTTGACGTAGGGCTTCACGTAGGCTGGCGGCATCAGCTTCACGGTGTGGCCGAGCTTTGTCAGCTCGCGCCCCAGTGATGCGCGGTCGCGCAGGCTTCCATGCCGACCAGGCACGGAGAAAGCTTGGCGAAGAAGGGCAGGACCTCAGCCCGGCGCAACGGCCGACGCACGAGGACCTTGCCCTGCGCATCGATGCCGTGGACTTGGAAGACGTTCTTCGCCAGATCGAGGCCGATGGTGCTAACGTGGGCCATGGACGGCTCCTGTCGATGAGATCAACGACCTCATCCTGGCACAGCGATGCCGTAGCGGGGGGCCGTCTACCCCATCACGCCCGTTTTGTCAGCGCCCTACACACGTGCTTTATTCCAGAAAACGACCCTCCGGGTCACTTGGGATGGAAGCTCTGCATGAACGTTCGCGTCGCTGACGCATCCCTGGCGGATGCGCGCATGCCGGGTTGGCTCTCTCGCGAGAACACCATCGCGAAAGCCGGCTTCAATCGCTGGCTGGTGCCGCCGGCGGCCCTCGCGATCCATCTCTGCATCGGCATGTCCTACGGGCTTTCGGTCTTCTGGCTGCCGCTCTCGCGGGCGCTCAGTGTGGGTCAACCGGCTCCCGCTACCTGCTCGGACATGAGCGTCACCACCGCCCTGTTCACCACCACCTGCGACTGGCGCGTGAGCGACCTCGTAACCGTCTTCTCCATCGGGATCGTCATGCTTGGCCTCGCCGCAGCCGTCTTCGGCGGCTGGCTGGAGAGGGCGGGCCCGCGCAAGGCCGGCCTGGCCGCCGCGCTCTGCTGGAGCGGTGGCTTCCTCGTCGGTGCCCTGGGAGTGTACCTGCACCAGCTCTGGCTGATCTGGCTCGGGATGGGCGTGATCGGCGGCATCGGCCTAGGCCTCGGCTACATCTCGCCGGTCTCGACCCTCGTGAAGTGGTTCCCGGACCGGCGCGGCATGGCCACCGGCATGGCGATCATGGGCTTCGGCGGCGGCGCGATGATCGGCTCACCACTCGCCAACATCCTGATCAACACCTTCAAGACGCCGACTTCGGCCGGGGTGTGGGAGACCCTCGCGCTGATGGGCGGCCTGTACCTCGTCGCCATGACTTGCGGAGCGTTCGGCTACCGGGTGCCGCCGGCCGGCTGGCAGCCGGAGGGCTGGACGCCGCCGGCCTCGAAGAGCGCGATGGTCACCTCGGGCCACGTCCACCTGCGGGACGCGCACAAGACCCCGCAGTTCTGGCTGCTCTGGCTGGTCCTCTGCCTCAACGTCTCGGCGGGCATCGGCGTCCTGGCGCTGGCCTCGCCGATGTTGCAGGAGATCTTCGGCGGCCAGCTCATCGGCCAGCAGGGCGTCGGCCTCGGGCAGCTCGATGCCGGGCAGAAGTCGCAGGTCGCGGCGATTGCGGCTGGGTTCGTTGGCCTGCTCTCGCTGTTCAACATCCTCGGCCGCTTTTTCTGGGCCTCGCTCTCAGATAAGATCGGGCGCAAAGTCACCTACGCCACGTTCTTCGCGTTGGGATGCGTGCTATACGCGGCGGCGCCCTGGGCGGCTGGGATCGGCTCGAAGGCGCTGTTCGTGGCCTTCTTCTGCGTGATCCTGTCGATGTACGGCGGTGGCTTTGCCACCATCCCCGCCTACCTCGCCGACGTGTTCGGCACGCAGTTCGTCGGTGCCATCCACGGGCGGCTGCTCACTGCGTGGTCCACTGCGGGCGTCGTAGGGCCTTTTGTTGTCACCGCGATCCGTCAGGCCCAAGTCGATGCCGGCATCCAGGGCGCGCAACTCTACACCCGCACGATGTACATCCTCGCTGCCTTCCTGGCGGTCGGCTTCGTGGCTAACCTGCTTGTCCGTCCCCTGGCGAAACGTTGGTTCATGAGCGATGCGGATGTCGCGGCGGCTGAAGCCAAGGGGACCGTCGCGGCGGCAACCGACCGGTTCGGCTCCTACGGCATCGGGCGCGGGGGCGTGAGCGCGGGGGCTGCGCTGGCTTGGACTGCGGTCGGCATCCCGATCCTCTGGGGGATCTGGATAACGCTCTCGAAAGCCCTGATCCTATTCGGGTAACCTCAGGCCTCCCGATACCTGTGCGCCTAGCGTGACTTACGGCTCGAAAGAAAATGGGCTTGTCGCAAACGCGAATGAGCCCGTGTTCACGGGTCATTAGCCATGGCCGCCGAGCTTGCCGCCTTCGCCTCGGAGCCGGCGCATGATCCTGTCCGCCATCGCCGCCAAGCTCAAGCAGCGCGCCAAGGCGGACTTCAAGGGCCGGCACTTCGAAGCGGCCCTGATTGTCTAGGCGGTCTCCTGGTACCTGCGCTATCCGCTGAGCTACCGCGACATCGAGGAGCTGTTCCTGGAACGCGGTCTGGCGGTGGACCACTCCACTCTGAACCGCTGGGTTCTGGCCTACGCACTGCTCAGCGAGAAGCGACTGCGCGCATTCCGCCGGTCACACTGCGGCTCGGTCCGGATCGACGAGACTTACATCAAGGTCCGCGGCGAGTGGCGCTACCTCCTTGTTCTCAAGTGGTCGTCGCAACAGCACCCTGAACTGATCGGAGTACGGCGTCGAGAGCCTCGGCGGGCGTTCGCCATCCGAGTGTCTTGCGTGGTCTGCCGTTGAGGGGCGCCGCTACGGCGGCAAGCTCCTCGACGTCGTAGATCCCCAGGTCCGTCCCCTTCGGGAAGTACTGCCGCAGAAGCCCGTTGGTGTTCTCGTTCGTGCCCCTCTGCCAGGGAGAGTGTGGATCGCAAAAGTAGATCTTCAGGCCTGCATCGATCCGCAACTGCACGTGCTGCGCCATCTCGGCCCCTTGGTCCCATGTCAGCGATCGCCGCACCTGCTCGGGCAAGGTGGTAATCGTGCGGGTGATCGCATCGCGGACCGCCTCGGCGCCGTGCCCGGCAAGCGCTGGCCCGTTCTTCGCACGAGGCTGCGTCCCATGCCCCTCCATCGCCGGCAAGTGCAGCAGCATCGTGAACCGCGTCGTCCGCTCCACCAGTGTGCCGATGGCGGAGCTGTTCAGCCCGAGGATCAGATCGCCCTCCCAGTGACCGGGAATGGCCCGGTCCTCCGCCTCGGCTGGACGCTCGCGGATCAGGATCTCCGGCGTCACAAACGACTTGCCACGCGATTGTGCACGTGCCCGTGGCACCCGCAGAGCCCGTCCTGTCCGCAGGCACTGCGTCAACTCGCGCTTCAGAGCCCCCCGACCCTGCACGTAGAGGGCCTGGTAGATCGCCTCATGGCTGATGCGCATGCTCTCGTCATCCGGGTAATCTAACCGAAGCCGGGCCGCGATCTGCTGTGGACTCCAGGCCCTGGCCCATCGCCGATGCTGACGCGGCCCATGGCGCCGTCCTTTCCAGGGTACCGCAGGCCCGTCCACCTCGTCCCCACCCGGGCGCGTGACGCGACCGGCGAGACGCTCCTGCACATACGACCGCAGCGCCGCATGCGACGCCAGCTTCGCGGGCTTGGGTCGACGCGCGGCGCGCTCCGCATGCCACTGGGCCGTGGTCGCCCGATAGTCCAGCTTGCCGCTGCGCGTCGCCGCGTTCCGCCTCAGCTCGCGTGAAATTGTTGACGCCGCCCGTCCGAGACGGCGCGCCACCTCCCGCACCCCAGCCCCCTGGGCGCGCAGCAGCGCGATCTCCTCCCGTTCTGCAAAGCTGAGGTAACGGTCCGAGAGTGGCTTGGACGAGCGCGATAGATGCGACGGCGCCAACCCGCCCGACGCCCGGAACCACCGCGAGCCGACTGGTTGCGAGACTCCGACCTTCATCGCCGCGTCCTCGCTCGAGAGCCCCTCGGCGATATAGGTCCAGAACTGCCGTCGCTTCTCTCGCGAGGCTACCCCGGGGCGACCCGGTGACCGTAGCTTATCCCGAAGAGCCCGATCCGAACGCCGCCGACCCGCCATCGCAACCGCCCTCCGCCAAGCCGTTGCGACGACCACTTGAATCCACCCTCTATCGGGCCATCGACAAGCACGGCACGTCGGTCGACTTCCTGCTGACCGCCCACCGCGACCTCGATGGGGCCAGGCGGTTCTTCCGCAAGATGCTGGCGGATCAGCCGCTGCTCGCCCCGGACCGGATCGGCACGGATGGCGCTGGCCCATACCCACCAGCCATCGCCGAGATTAGCCGCCCACGTCAATGCGGCCTTCGTTCGCCTGCTCGTCGATGGCAGCCTTCGCGGCCGTCAGCACCTTCCGGATCTGGTGACGGACCGCATTGCGGACCGCCGCGCCCGTCCCGATCACGTCCTGTGCCTCCTGACCGCCAACTCCGGCTCCGAGCCGGGCTTGCACGGCGGTCTCGGCCGCAGCAAATGCCGCTGCGGCAAGCTGCCGGTCCTTATTGGCGACCTCGCGGGCGAATGTGACGAGGGCCACGCGGAAGACGTCGATGGCGGTCGTGAACGGCGCTTCGGTCTGCCCCTGATCGGTTTGGAAGATCATGGTCGTGTTCTCCCCGGCCGGACTCGTTTAGACGGCTGGTTCACTGATAGGTGCAATCCCGCCCTGATCCCGGCAAGCGATGCTCAATTCCTGCCGACGGCACGGCGATATCACGGCGGCGCGCGCAGCCGGATGGTGCGTGACCGGGGGGAGCCGCGCGCCGTGTCCGCGTGTTGGTGCCTCATGCGCACCGCCCTCATCACCCTGATCGTGCTGGTCCGGTTTGGCCCCGACCTCGTCTACGCGGCCAACGCATCGCTGCCGCAGCCAGACCTCGCACACCGGACGATCACGCCGAAGTGGATCGGAAGTCCGCCCGCAGTCGTGGTTATATACCCGCCCGCACCGTGAGGCGCGGACTTTCTCACTCGACAGTGCGCCAATTCCCGGGCGGCAGATCAGGCCCTGGCGTCCGCGGGCTCGCCTGATGGAAGCGCTTGCGGTCGCCGGTCACGATCGCCCATCAGGTCGAGCATCGTCTAAGCAGGTTCGCTTGATCTGGCCAACGGATGGCGACTGTGATTCCTATGCCGGCACGGGGCTGGGGATCGGATCATGGCAGGCAAGTCTCCCGTATGGGCGAACGCGGACCAGGAGGTGGGGCTCCAAGCCTTGGCGGGTTCACGCGAGCGGAGCGAGGCGGATCGAGCGCGTGCGGTGCTGCTGACGCTTTCAGGCTGGACGAGCGCACGCATCGCCGAGGCATTCGGGGTTCGCGAGGACACGGTGCGCCTGTGGCGGAGCGACTTTGCCCGCGGCGGGGTCGCCGCGCTCGCAACGCGCACGGCCCCCGGTCCGGCGCCCCTGAAGGCGCAGGCTGCGCTGCGGGTGGCTGCGCCTTTGCTCCAAGGGTCCGTCGCCGACCGACCCAACTGGACGCTGGCCCGGTTGGCGGGCGAGATCGCGCGACGGGAAGGCGTTAGCATCTCCCGCTCGCAGTTGTCCAAGGTGCTGCGTAAAAAAACTTCCGCTGGCGACGGCCGCGGCACAGCCTGAAGAACCGGCAGGACGCCGAGCCGGTCGCGCAGGTCGGCCTCCGGCTTCCGTTGCGCAAGGCACAGGCTGAGGCCGGCGACATCGTGCTGTTGTTTGCCGACGAGAGCGAGGCGTTGACCCATCCCTATCTGGCCAGGGCCTGGGCCGAGCGCGGTGCTGATCTGCGGGTGCCCGGGGACTATCGGAAATTCCGTGTGTGGGCGGCGGGTTGAACATCAGGCCGCCATGGCCCGGGTGAAGCGCTCGCCGAAGATGACGGCGAACTGCGCCTTGGCCATGACCCACTCACGCGGGCCCATCTTCCACGCCTTCTCGGAGCGGTTCAAGACCAGGTAGAGCAGCTTCAGCGCGGCCTCGTCGGTCGGGAAGTGACCGCCGGGCGCGCAGCCCGACGCAGCGTGGCGTTCAGGGCCTCGCCAGCGCCCTGGCAGACCTATTTCCGCCAGTCGAGCATTCGGCCAACTTGGCAGACGAGCATCAGGACGAGCTTGCACTCGCACCAAATGCCACATCGGAAGAAGCGACCTGACCACGCCGCTTCTCCTCCAATGCCGCCTGCAGCTCACGGGCTAGGTCAGAGACCGTGAAGGGCTTGCTGAGCAGGCGCACGCCAGGGTCCAGCATGCCGTTGTGGACGATGGCGTTGCGCGTGTAGCCCGTCATGAACAGCACGATGAGATCGGGATGGGCGTGCCGAATGCTATCGACGAGCGCGCGTCCATTCTCCCCCGGCATCACCACGTCGGTCAGCAAAATCTCGATGCCGGACTGCTCGGCCAGCGTCCGGCGCGCCATCTCAGCGCCATCGGCCCCAATCGCCCAGCAGCCAAGCTCGCGCAAGGCGCTCAATGCGAAGCTGCGCACGCCCGCTTCATCCTCGACCACGAGCACTTTCCGGTCAGCGAGATCTGTCGAAAGACGCGCCGGCTCATCCGGCCTCGCGGCCGGAGCGGCATGGCTGCGCGGCAGGTAGATCTTGACCGTCGTGCCGACCCAGGACTCGCTGTAGAGCTTGACGTGCCCGTTGGACTGCTTGGCGAAGCCGTGCACCTGGCTCAGACCGAGACCGGTGCCTTGGCCCACTGCCTTGGTCGTGAAGAACGGATCGAATGCTCTCGCGAGCACCTCTTGATCCATGCCGGCACCCGTGTCTGTGATCGACACCGCCACGTACTGGCCGGCTGTCACTTCGACGTGAGCGTCTGCATAAGCCTGATCGAGCATGGCGTTCGACGTCTCAATGGTCAGGTGACCTTGTCCGCCCATGGCGTCGCGCGCGTTCACGGCGAGGTTGAGGATCGCGCTCTCAAGCTGAGAGCGGTCGACCAAGGCAGGCCACAGACCGCCGCCGAGCACCGTCTCAACCGCGATGCCTTCCCCGAGGGAACGCCTCAGCATCTCGGACATGTCGCAGACGCACCGGTTCACGTCGGTCGGCTGTGGCTGCAGGGGCTGCAGCCTTGAAAAGGCGAGCAGCCGCTTGGTCAACTCGGCGGCTCGGCGTGCCCCGCCCAGCGCGTTCTCGGCCATGGCGCGCGCCCGCGCGTCCTCGCCCGACAGCCGGCGCGTGAGCATGTCGAGGTTGCCGACGATGATGGCCAGCATGTTGTTGAAGTCGTGCGCGATGCCGCCGGTGAGTTGCCCCAGCACCTCCATCTTCTGCGCTTGCCGAAGCTGCCCCTCGGCCTGTTCACGCTGCGCGACCTCACGGCGAAGCGCCTCGTTCGTGGCTCGGAGTTCGTGCGTGCGTCGTCGGTCGGTCCTGATGACGAGCCAAGCGAGGGCAGCAGCCAGCAGCACGGCGATGACGATAACCGTGGCGAGGGTCGATCGGCGGAACGCGGCTCGGTCGGCTCGTGCGGTCTGGAGTTCCACCTCCGCCCGGTCGAAATCGGCGATGGCCGTTCGGATGCGGCCCATCAGGTCGCGTCCCGCATTCGCGCGCGCAGTGGCGAGCGCCCCCGCTTGATCCCCTGCCTGCATGCGATCGACTGTTTGAGTGAGCTCGGCGATCTTCCCGGCTATGATGGGACGGAGCTGATCGAGCCGGGCTTGCTGCTCTGGGTTGTCACCCGTGAGTGCCCGCAGCTCAGCCTCAGCGGCCGACAACTCGCGGCGCGCAGCCGTGAATGGGTCGAGGTAACTTGGCTCCCCGGTGAGTAGGTAGCCGCGCTGGCCGGTCTCCGCCTCTTGAACGAGCCGGGATAGCCGCGCCTCGGCTTGCCGCACTTCAGCGGAGTGAACTGACCACCCATCGGCGTCCGCACTCGCCAGAGCCGCGGCGGCCGCTGCCAAGCCGGCGAGAACGAGCAGGACGAACCCGGCGACCATCGCGGCCGTCTCGCGCGACTCGGCAAGGCGTTGAACGAGATGGCTTTTCAAGCTGCATCCTTTGCGCCGCGAAATGGAATTCCGGTGCGGCAGCGGCCCACATAGGCGCACCTTCAAGCATGTCCATCAGCAATACCAAGTCGAGACGGTGCGAGGGTTAGGGTGTCCGGCAAATCCGCCGACACCGCCCGGGTCTTCCGCATAGCCCCACTCGCCCCTAGGGGTTCCGCGCTTCGATTGTCGAACCATCACCTAGCAGCCACAGCGCGCCCATGGCCGGATCGGTCGTCGGTGTGGCCTCGTGGCCGCACCTGAACCGGGACCCGGTCTACCGCATCTTCAAGGCCGAGAGCCTCAACCGGCTGCCGCCCTCCGAGAAGGCCCTGAAGTAGCCCCCGAAATGACCGGACAGGGGCTCACGCTTATGGAAGTGTGTGCCTATGACCGACCGTATGGTGAGTTCTAACGACCCGCCCCGCGCCGAACGCGTCGAGGTGATCACCTCGGTCCAGCACCGGCGGCACTGGACCAAGGTGATCACCTCGGTCCAGCACCGGCGGCACTGGACCACGCAGGAGAAGGTGCGCCTCGTCGAGGAGACCTATCTGCCCGGCCAGTCCGTCTCGCTCGTTGCCCGCCGCCACGGGCTGAACGCCAATCAGCTGTTCACGTGGCGTCAGCTGATGGAGCGCGGCGCGTTCACGGCCGCCGGGGCCGGTGAAGAGGTGGTGCCAGCCTCCGAGCTTCGCGCCGCCTGAGCCACAGATCCGCGAGCTGCAGCGGCTCCCGGGCAAGAAGACGCTCGAGACCGAGATCCTGCGCGAGGCGATGGAGCGGGTCGCCGCCCCCAAAAAGTTGCCCTCGCGCGTGACCTCGTGGCCGGGGGATGGCCGGTGAGCGCTGTGGCCGCAGCTTTAAGCATGTCGCGCCCGCACCTCGCCTCGTCCAGGCAGGCCTCTCCCGCCCGGAAGCCCATGGGCCGGCGCGGCCGTCCGCCCGCACCCGACGCTGAGCTACTGGCCACAATCCAGGCGCTCATCGCGGATCTGCCGACCTACGGCTATCGGCGCGTCCATGCCCTTCTGCGCCGGCAGGCCGAGCGGGACGGTCGGCCTGCACCGAACGTGAAGCGGGTCTACCGGGTCATGAAGGTCCACGGCCTCCTGCTGCAGCGACATGCGGGGGGAGCCGAGACGCGCCGTCACGAGGGCAAGGTGGCGGTGGTCGCGCGCAACACGCGCTGGTGCTCTGACGGGCTGGAGATCGCGGCGGAGAACGGCGAGCGGGTGCGGGTCGCCTTCGCGCTCGACTGCTGCGATCGGGAAGCGATGAGCTACGTGGCGACCACGGCGGGCATCACGGGCGAAGACGTCCGCGACCTGATGGTGGCGGCCGTCGAGCATCGCTTCGGGCCAGTCAATCAGTTGCCGAGCCTGATCGAATGGCTGACCGATAACGGTAGCTGCTACGTGACCCGCGATACCCGCTGCTTCGCCCGCGAGCTCGGTCTGATACTAAAGACGCCGCCGCTGGAGAGCCCGCAGAGCAACGGCATGGCCGAGGCGTTCGTGCGAACCTTGAAACGCGACTACGTGCGTGTCTCGGTCCTGCCGGATGCCGAAAGCGTGCTGCGCCAGCTTCCCGTTTGGCTGGCGCACTATAACAACCTTCATCCTCATCGCGCGCTCGGCTACCGCTCGCCGCGCGAGTTCATCGCCCGATCAACCCAGGAGACCCTGTCCGGTCTTTAGGGGGCAACAACAGTCTCAATCTCATCAAACGCGCCCTTCGCATCGTAACAGACGCCAAGGAGGTCTCCCATCCAGACATTCCACCCCAAAGTCCGCCTTATTGACGGACGCTGCCTGACCTCTGCACCTGACCGGCTCATAGCCTCCACAAACGTGCGAGCGCCCCCGAGGCCGTTCTTTTTCGGTTATACGACTTCGAGGGCACACACCGGAAGTTCCATGGCCCACACCGGCTACGATCCCACCCTGGTCGCGCTCTCCATTGCCATCGCGGTGTTCGCCTCCTACACCGCGCTCGACCTCGGCGACCGCGTCCGCGGAGCTGGCCGCGCCATGCGCCGGGCCTGGGTGGCGGCGGCCGCGCTCGCGATGGGCGGCGGCATCTGGGCGATGCACTTCGTCGGCATGCTCGCCTTCGAGATGGGCATGCCGGCCGCCTACGACCTCGGCACCACGCTCGCGTCGCTGCTGATCGCCGTCGGCGCCACCGGGGCCGCCTTCGCTTGGGTCAGCCGCACTGGGGCCGGGCCGCGCGACGTGCTCGTGAGCGGGCCGCTCATGGGCCTCGGCGTCGCCGGGATGCACTACACCGGCATGGCCGCGATGCGCATGCCGGCCAACCTCGCCTACAGCCTGCCGGTGGTCGCCGCGTCCGTCGCCCTCGCGGCCGTCGCGGCCACAGTCGCGCTCTGGCTGACCTTCCGGCAGAACAGCGTCTGGCAGAAGCTCGTTGCAGCTGCGGTCATGGGCCTGGCCGTCGCCGGGATGCACTACACCGGCATGGCGGCGGCGACCTTCACGGCGGAGGACGCCGGGGCCCACGCCGCCCATGTCGGCGGCGTCGGCTTCGGCCAGCAGCATCTCGCACTGTCGGTCGCCGGGGCGACGTTCGTGATCCTGTTCATGGCGGTCGTGGCCTCGTCCTTCGACCAGCAGCGGGTCCAGCGGCACCTGCACGCCAGCGAAGGCCGCTTCCGCGCAGCGGCCGAGGCGGTCGGCGACATCATCTGGACGGCGGACGCACGCGGCGCAATGGTGGGTCCGCAACCGTACTGGCAGGCCTACACGGGCCAGTCCGAGGCCGAGTGCCAGGGCATCGGGTGGACGAGGGTCGTGCACCCCGACGACGTCGCGGCGACGAAGGCCGCGTGGCGGCAGGCCGTCGCCGTGGATTGCGGCTATGAGCTCCAGCATCGCATCCGGAACCGGGACGGGGCCTACCGGCTGTTTGCCGTGAAGGTTCGACCGGTGCGCAATCCCGACGGGACGATCCGCGAGTGGGTCGGAGTGCACGAGGACATCACCGAGCGCGAGGCGTTCGAGACCGCGCTGAAGGAGGCCCGGGACGCCGCCGAGGAGCACAGTCGGGCCAAGAGCCGCTTCCTCGCCAACATGAGCCACGAGCTGCGCACGCCGCTGTCGGCGGTGATCGGCTACGCGGAGATGCTGGAGGAGGAGGCGGAGGAGCTTGGCCAGGAGAGCCTGCTCAAGGACCTCGGTAAGATCAAGTCGAACGCCCAGCACCTGCTCGGGCTGATCAACGACGTGCTCGACCTGTCGAAGGTCGAGGCCGAGAAGATGGACCTCTATCCCGAGGACATCGACGTCGCTGCCTTCGCCTCCGACGCGGCCGGCACCGTCGACGCCCTGGTCCGGAAGAAGGGGAACACCCTCGTCCTCACCGTGGCGGGGGACGTGGGCCAGGCGCGCACCGACGCGGTGAAGCTGCGGCAGTGCCTGTTCAACCTGCTCTCGAACGCGGCCAAGTTCACCGAGGGCGGGACCATTACCCTCCGGGTCGCACGTGAGACGGACCCGGTCGGTGACTGGCTCCGCTTCACGGTCGAAGACACCGGGATCGGCATGAGTCCCGAGCAGGTCGGGCGCCTGTTCGAACGCTTCACCCAGGCCGACGAGACCACCACGCGCAAGTTCGGCGGCACCGGGCTCGGGCTCGCGCTCAGCCGCGCCTTCGCCCAGCTCCTCGGCGGCGACATCACAGTCGCGAGCGTCGAGGGCCGGGGCACGTGCTTCACGCTGCGCGTGCCGGCTTCGGCTCCGGACCGGACCGTCGCGGAGGCCGCACCCGAGAACCAAGCGTCCTCGGACGACCTCGTGCTCGTCATCGACGACGAGGCGTCCCAGCGCGAGTTGATGACACGGTTCCTTGAACGGCAGCGCTTCGCCGTTCGCACGGCGGGCGCCGGGCGCACCGGGCTCGACCTGGCGCGGTCGCTCAAGCCTCGCGCCATCCTGCTCGACGTGATGATGCCGGACATGGATGGCTGGTCGGTGCTCGCCGCCCTCAAGTCCGATCCGGTGACCGCGAATATCCCCGTGATCATGGTCAGCTTCGTCGCGGACGCGGCGCTCAGTGCCTCGCTCGGGGCTGCCGAGGCTGTGCCCAAGCCCGTGGACTGGACGCGCCTCAGGGCGATCCTGAATCGGTTCCGGGTCGAAGACGGTGACGTGCTCGTGGTCGACGACGACGCCGACATGCGCCACCGCCTCCGGACGGTTCTGGAGCGCAACGGCTGGGCCGTCCGCGAGGCCGGGAACGGCTGCGAGGCGCTCGACCAGGTCAAGCTGGGCGTGCCGCGCCTCGTCCTGCTCGACCTGACGATGCCGGTGATGGACGGGTTCGCGTTCCTGGACCGGCTGCGTGGGCTGCCCGGCAGCGCGGACGTTCCCGTGGTGGTGCTCAGCGCCCGTGACGTCACGGCCGAGGAGTGCGATCGGCTGTCCGGAGCGGACCGCGTCCTGCGCAAGGGCGACGCCAGCCTCCAGGACATAGCAATGGAGTTGCGCAAGCTCGACAGCCGCCAGCTCGACGGCGGTAATGCGAACGGCGTCGGGGAAGAGCCCAGAGCTTCCGAGGTGGCTCTGGACGGGCCTCCCATGGGGCGACAAAGCCCATGACTCTGATCCAGAATGCGGTTTGGACGCCGATCGGCGTAACCGGAGCAGATTGTCGGGCGGTCAGGCTGTTGCGGTCTGCCTGACGAGATCCGGTAGGGACGGGATCGCGGCGTCTGAGATCCCAACGCTGTCGCCGATATAGCGGAAGAACGGGATCCCAAGCTTGGCGCAGATTTTCATCAGGCCAAGGATAACATCACAAAAACCCGCTCCGTCGCCTGCTTGGTGAACAAGATGGGCCAGGGAAGCAGGTTCATGTTAAGCCGCGTTGCAGGCCGTCCGCTCTTCCGAGTGCGCTTTGTTGCGGGAGTCGTGTGGGCTCGGTGACGTTGCCCCTGTCACGAGGCGACAAGTTTCAGGAGTAAGATGTGCAGATCAATACGCGCAAGTTGGGCTTACAGGGGCTCGAGGTCTCAGCCCTCGGCCTCGGCTGCATGGGAATGTCGGAATTCTATAGCGGTCGCGATGAGGCTGAGGCGATCGCGACCATCCACCGCGCGCTCGAGCTCGGCGTCACATTCCTTGACACCGCCGACATGTACGGTCCCTTTACCAACGAAGTTCTGGTCGGCAAGGCAATAGCCGACCGCCGCGACCAGGTCGTGCTTGCGACCAAGTTCGCGAACGTCCGCGGCGAGAACGGCGAATATCTCGGCATTCGCGGCGACGCGGAATACGTGCGCCAAGCCTGTGACGCATCACTGAAGCGCCTCGGGGTCAATCACATCGACCTCTATTACCAGCACCGGGTCGACCCGAGCACGCCGATCGAGGAGACGGTGGGAGCCATGGCCGAGCTGGTGAAGGCCGGGAAGGTCCGCTACCTCGGTCTGTCGGAGGCGGCGCCCGAAACCATCCGCCGCGCCCATGCCGTCCACCCGATCTCGGCGCTCCAGACCGAATATTCGCTCTGGAGCCGCGAGCCGGAGGAAGAGATCCTGCCGACGGTGCGCGCACTCGGCATCGGCTATGTCGCCTACAGCCCGCTTGGACGTGGTTTTCTCACCGGGCAGATCCGCCGCATCGAGGATCTCGCCGAGGACGACTACCGCCGGAACGCGCCGCGGTTCCAGGGAGCGAACTTCCAGAAGAACCTCGATCTGGTGGCCGAGATCGAGACGATGGCGCGCGAGAAGGGCTGCACGCCTGCCCAACTGGCGCTCGCGTGGCTTCTGGCCCAGGGAGGGGACATCCTTCCGATCCCGGGAACCAAGAAGCGCGCGCGGCTTGAGGAGAACGTGGGGGCGATGGACGTGCGGATCACGGCTGAGGATCGCGCCCGCATCGACCGCATCCTGCCGCCTGGTGCTGCCGCGGGGACACGCTATGCCGCACCTCAGATGCAGGCGCTGAACCGGTGAGCACCGGGGCGCTCGAGGGCCATGTCGCTTGGGCGTTGCCGATTGTGGACCTTGCCAAACAGCCGAGGTTTGAATGATTAGAAGCGCTATAAATATCTTGAGCGCTTTTTGTCCTGCAATCTACTATTGGCCTCGCTTTCCCCTGCAGACCAGGCGCAGCTTCAGCCCCGACCCACACCGAAGGTCGACGGCATCTTCAAAATCGTCCTAAGCTGTGATTATGACCCATGTTATTGAGCCACGCACGATTGGGAGTGGCGAGCGGCTCAGTGTGCTGGAGCCTTGCATGTCGCGGATGGGTCGAAAGCCTGTGGTGCTGCTCGCGGAGAGCGATGCCGTCATCGGGATGGACCTGAGCGACGCCTTGGACCGAGCGGGCTATTGCGTGCTCGGTCCCGCAGACACGGCCGCTGAGGCGCTGCGCCTGCTCGGGCAGGAGAAGCCAACCCTGGCCGTCATCGACAGCGTCCTGAAGGATGGCCGCTGCACCGAACTGGCCCATACTCTGCACCGCCTCAACGTGCCGTTCCTCGTCCACTCGGACCGCTGGCAGGAACAGCGGCTGGCCGACGACTTCCATGGCGCCTCCTGGCTCAGCAAGCCGGCTCTGTCCGCCGACGTGGTGATCAGCCTGAACGACCTCGCCGGGCTGGCCACTGCGCCAGCGACCGCGGTACGCCGCCCTAAGTTCGACGCGACGGACAATCCGCTGATCCGTAAGTTGGAGGACTTCACGGCCCTGTCAGACGCGGACCGGGCCGTGCTGGCACGCATCAGCGCGGAGACACGGCTCGTAGCGGCCGGTACCGACCTCGTGCGCGAGGGCGACAAGCCCGAAGGCGTGTTCCTAGTGATGGCAGGCCTAGTCTGCCGCCACAAGCTGCGGGCCAACGGCGCGCGCCAGATCATGGCCTACTTGGTGCCGGGCGACCTGTGCGATCTCGACGTCGCGCTGCTGAGCCGGATGGACCACACCATTAGCACGCTCTCCAGCTGCAGGGTGGTGCGCCTCGATCCCGAGATGGTGGCTGACCTGCTGGTCAACCACCCGCGAATCGCGCGAGGGTTGCGCATGGCCCAGCTCGTCGACGAGGCGACCTTACGTGAGTGGCTGGTCAACGTCGGTCGTCGCTCGGCCCCGGAGCGGCTGGCGCACCTGTTCTGCGAGCTGCTTCTGCGTCTGCAGGCGGTCGGATGCGCCTCGGAGGACGCCTACGCGCTGGCGGTCACACAGGTGGACCTAGCCGACACCGCTGGCCTCACGTCCGTGCATGTGAACCGCTCGCTCCGGGAACTCAGGCGGCAGGGTCTGATTGAGCTGAGGAGGGGGTGGGTGAGGATCCTCGACCTGCCGCGCCTGCAGGCGCTGGCGGAGTTTCGGTCCGACTACCTGCACCTGGGAGACCAAGCTGCCGCATGAGCCTGGGGCTTGTTGCAAACCCAGACGACCCGTCCTTCACGAGTCGTCAGCTATACCCGCTCAGCTTGACGCCTTCGTCTCGGAGCCGGCCCATGATCCTCAACGCGCTTGCCCTCAAGCTGAAGCGAGAGGCCGGCGGTGACTTTGAGGGCGCCGCCAAGCGGTTCTTCCGCAAGATGCTCTCCGCCGAGCCGCTGCTCGCCCCAGATCAGATCGGCACCGATGGCGCCGGGGCCCGTACCCGCCAGCCATCGCCGAGAGCCGCAAGGCAGGTCTGCTGCCACGAGCGCCAGCCCACTACGTCACCAACCACCTACAGCAAGGGATTGAGAGCAACCACTTCCGGGTGAAGCCGACGATGCCGCGGGTAGGCGGCTTCCGCTCGTTCCATACGGCCCGGCGCACGATCTGCGGCTTCGAGGCGATGCCGTGGCTGTGCAAAGGCTTCGAGTTGGCCGGCGCGTCGACCGTGCGCGAGCAGAACCAGCTGATGGCCTGTTGCTTCGGACTTACCGCCGCGAACAAAACATGAAAGCGGGACAGTAGACGCCCTTCTGCGGCTTGTGTCCGGGTTTGCGACAAGCCCTGCCGGATCACGCACTCATGATGCGCTGAGCGATAGCTGTGTGAGCCCCATCGCCCTCCTTGGCTTCATCGAGTGACGCCTGCATCGCGCGCGCCGTCTCGTTCATCCCGAGATGGCTAGCGTAAGTGCGGATCGTACCGAAGGCGGCGATCCAGTAGTGAAGCGCGAGTTGACCGTTCGCAATGATGCCCAGGTCGCGCGAGGTGTCATCGGGCGCCTGCCGCCGGATCATCCGGCTAACCTCGTACATGCCCTCCAATACTGGGTTCTTCGCCTCGCCGCTGGCGTCCCCGACCTCCTGCAGAGCCTGCTCGATGCGCTGCGCCCAGCTCTGTGAGACCTTATTTCCGGCCTCCAATGCAGCCTTGAGCTCGGGGTGACGCGCATCTTGTCGGATCTCGGCGGTCGCCTGTGCAGCGACCTCACTCCCGGCTTTCATCGCGGTCAGACCCTGCGCCACGAGTGTCTTCAGAGCGCCGTTTTCCATAATGGTTTTCCTACGTCGCGAACCCGGACTGTCCGGGCTCACTGAAGCAACCGCGAGATGGACGGCCAAGTTTTTGATGCGGGCGGCCTGCGACCTGCGGCAGAGTCGCCCACTTGGCGGCGTCGAGATCACGGTTTGCGGTGAGCAGGAAGTCAACCGCCTCGCCGTGCTTGTCGACGGCCCGATAGTAGCGCCACCGCCACAGACCTTGATGTATGTTCCATCTACGCGCGCGGACCCGCAATGCGGCCTGCGGAATTGGCGCAGGCAACGCTCGACGGCCGACGTGTAGGTCATCACCCAACGATTGATGGTCGACTGATCGACCGTGAGGCCGCGCTCCAGAAGCATCTCCTCGATGTCGCGGCAGCTCAGTGCGTAGCGCAGGTACCAGAAGACCGCTTGGACGATCAGCTTCGCCTCGATTTGCCGACCGCTGAAGTCTCCGCGGGGCTGCTACATCAGCTTTAGGGCGAGGACGTTCAGGATCATGGACCGGCTCTGAGGCGAACTAGCAAGCTCGGCGGCTATGGCTAACGACCCGTTAACCTCACGCATTCGCGTTTGCGACAGGTCCCTTTGAACTGCGTCCGAGGCAGTCGACGGCCGGTCCACGCGAGAAGGAGATACGCGGACCGGCCGTCTCTCGCGCGGCTGAGGGGGCAAGACCGCGCGATCCGGTAGGCAGCGGGTTCAGTGTGCTTCGATGGGTCCCGACGACCGCTGCGGCTTCTTCAGAATGGCCACAACCGCTAGGCTGAGGACCAGGCTCACGCCGACGAGGTAGAACCCATCCGCGTAAGCCATGACGTTGGCCTCGCGGCGAACCTGTTGCGCGAGCATGCCCAGAGCCGCCCCCTTGGCGGCGAGCGGGTCGGCGATGCGGGCGTGCATCCCAGCCGCCAGAGCCGCGAGCCGGTCCTGGGTGCGGGTCGCGTTGACGGTGATCGCCTCGGCGAGCACCGAGAAGTGCATGTGTTCGCGCCTGTCGATCATGGTCGACAGCATGGCGATGCCGATCGAGCCGCCGAGGTTGCGCATCATGTTCGACAGGGCGGAGGCGTCCGCGGTGTCGCGCGGGGCGAGGCCGACGGTGGAGAGCTGCGACAGCGGGATGGTGAAGAGCGGCTGGCCGATGGCCCGCATCAGCTGCGGCAGGATCAGCTGGTCGGCGCCGACATCGTGGGTCAGGCCGACGTTGATCCAGCAGCTCGCGATGAAGAACAGCGTGCCGGTGACCACCAGCACCCGGGCGTCGATGGTCCGCATCAGCAGCGGCATCATCGGGAACAGGACGAGCTGCGGCAGGCCCGACCACATCACCACGTAGCCGATCTGCTGGGCGTTGTAGCCCTGGATCTGCGCGCAGTAGACCGGGATGATGTAGATCGACCCGAACGAGACCGCGCCCAGCACGGTCATCAGCACGCAGGCGCCCCCGACCGAGCGGTTGGCCAGGACCCGCAGGTTGATGAACGGGCGCTCCGTCGTGAGCTCACGGACGATGAACCCGGTGATGCCGGCCGCCGCCAGCAGCGACATGTTCACGATGATCTGCGAGCCGAACCAGTCCTTGCGCTGGCCCTCCTCCAGCACGTAGGTCAGGGCCGGCAGGCCGGTCGCCATCAGGCCGATGCCGATCCAGTCGCCCTTGAGCAACTCGCCCCAGCGGGCCGGGACGCTGTCGAAGGCGTCGAGCTGGATCGCCGCCGCGATCGGACCGAAGATCAGGTTCAGGTAGAAGATGTAGTGCCAGGACAGGTTGTCGGTGAGCCAGCCGCCGACCGTCGGGCCGATGGCGGGCGCGAAGGTCGCGGTCAGGCCGAACAGCGCGATGCCGATGGGCTGCTGCGCCTTCGAGAGCCGGGTGCGCACGATGACGATGGCGGTGGGGATCAGCACGCCGCCGGTGAAGCCCTGGCCCGCCCGGAACAGGATCATCTGGCTCAAGGACGTCGAGAGCGCGCAGGCCAGCGAGAAGGCGGTGAACAGCATGGTGTTCACCGCGAGGTAGCGGCGCAGGCCGATCACCGAGGACAGCCAGCCGGTGAGCGGGATCACGATGATCTCGGCCATCAGGTAGGCGGTGGAGATCCAGCTCCCCTCCTCGGTGGAGGCGCCGAGCGCCCCCTGGATGTCGGCGAGCGAGGCGTTGGTGATCTGGATGTCGAGGATTGCCGTGAAGGCGCCGAGGATCGCGCCGAACACGGCGAGCCAGTCCCGGGCGCTCGCCTTCGCCTCGGGCGCCAGGGCCGTCGCGCTCATCGCGGCAGGGCCTCGCTCACCAGGGCCGGGCGCGACCTGCCCTCCCGAGGCTCGACCGGCTCGATCGGGTCCTGGGTATGCACCGTCGCCTCGACCGAGAGGCCCGGACGCAGCCGACCGAGTAGCGGATCCCGATCATCCAGGGCGATACGGACCGGCACGCGCTGCACGACCTTGGTGAAGTTGCCGGTGGCGTTCTCGGGGGGCAGGAGCGCGAACTGCGAGCCGGTGCCGGGTGAGAAGCTATCAACACGCCCCTCGAACTCGTGCGCGCCCAGAGCATCGACCGTGAAGGTGACGTGCTGCCCCTCGACCATTTGCCCGGTCTGGGTCTCCTTGAAGTTCGCTACGAGGTAGATGTCGCGGCCCATTGGCACCACGGTGAGCAGGCCCGTGCCCGCCGAGACGAACTGGCCGACCCGCAGCGAGCGGTCGCCGACCATGCCATCGGTGGGCGCCGTGATGGTTGTGTAGGTTAGGTTGAGCCGAGCCTGCTCCACTTTCGCCTGTGCGGCCTCCAGGCTCGCCCGGGCACTGCCCTCCAGCGCCTTCAGACTGTCGACCTGCTTTCTGGCTGCCTCGAGGGAGGCAACGGACTTGTCGTGCGCCGCTCGCTTCTGGCGCAGGTCGGAATCCGCTTGTTGCTGGCGCTGCGCCGTGCCGGAGCCAGTCTGTAGCAGGTTCTGGTAGCGGGTGTATTCCTTGCCGGCGAAATCGAGCGCCGCATCGGTATTCTCGACCTCGGCCCTCGCAGATTGGACCTGAGCCTGCTGCTGCAGGATGGCGGCGGCGGTGCCGAGAAGCTGGGCCCGGTTCTTCCCGACCTCGGCCTCGGCCTGCTTGAGCATGACCCGATACTCGCGGTCGTCGAGGCGGGCGATGACATCGCCCGCCTTCACCGGCTGGTTGTCGCCGACCAGCACCTCGGCGACGTGGCCGGCGATGCGTGGAGCGACCGTGACCTTGTCCGCCTGCAGGTAGGCGTCCTCGGTGGTCTCCAGGAAACGCCCCACCGTCCACCAGTGCCAACCGTAGCTGCCGCCGCCGCCGAGCACAGCGAGGAGGGCGACCGACAAGATGGTGCGACCCTTCCTGCGCCTGCGCGTAGGAAGCTGCAAGGAGGCTGCTGTCGACGCAGGCGGGGGCGCCACGTCCCAGGAAGCGGGTGCAGCGGCCGGTCGGGAGAGGTCGCTAGGTCGAGCGTCCATGTCCATAGCTAATTTCAAAACGATACGGTAGGGTATGGATACATGAGGGTCGCGGCCAAGGCAATGAGGCACAAGATGGAGGCGGTGGCGGAGCGGGACGCGGCGCCGAAGCGCGGCACCGGTGGGCGTCCGACGCGCGAGGAGGCCGCGCGGCGTGAGGCACGCATTGTCGAGGTCGCCACGCAACTGTTTATCGAGCGTGGTTTCGATGCGACTTCCATCGACGCGGTTGCCCAGGCCGCCGGCGTGAGCAAGCCGACGCTTTACGCCCGGTATGACGACAAGCGCGCGTTGTTCGAGGCGGTGCTGAAGGAGCGCATCCGGGGGTGGCTCGGATCGCTATCGACAGCGGCCGAGGTGCAGGCCTTGCAGGCGGAGCCCCGCGACGCCGGGACAGTGCTGGACGAGTTGAGCCGCACCTTGCTCGCCCGCGCGCAGGCACCAGGGGCATCCAGGTTGACGCGCTGCATCACCGCTCAAGCTCTGCAGTTCCCCGACTTAGCGACGCTTGCCTACGAGGAGGGTTGGCTGCGCGGTGTGCGCGCCGTAACGCGTCTTCTGGAAGTCCTGGACTCCCAAGGGCAGATAGTGATCGACGACGCGGAGGTCGCCGCCGACCTGTTCCTCAACCTTGTTCTCGGTCACAGTTCTCGCTTGGCTCTCTACGGTATCGAGGTTGACCCGGAGGCGCAGGAGCGCCGCCGCCGCGCCGCCATCGTGCTTTTCCTCGCCGGCGTCCGTCCAACCTCTCGTTGAGCAGGATGTCGTCGGTTTACGATGCGGCGGTCCGCAACGCCGTTCGGCATCAGCTCACTAAGGTGCTGACGGCCGCCCGTGCCGCGATCGAGGGGGCAGAGCAAGAACACCTCAACGCGGGCGGGTGAGCGGCGTTCGTCCGCAGCGCCTTCGCCGAACCGTCCCCCCGACACAAGTCTGCGACGCGCATCAGGTCTGATGAGCTATGCGAGGGATTGGGTGCCGACGGGGTATGAGGACGGCGTATCGGGGTGGCTGTCGAGCCTGCCAGAACCTCTCATCGAGAGCGATATGACTACGGAGGCACCCATCAACGTCGTCCGGCTTCGTCAGCCCGAGGACATCGAGGATGCCCTGACCGAGGTGCTGAGCGCCGGTGCAGGCCGCCTGCTCTCCAGGCTGTCGAGATGTAGGCCGAGGCCTTTTTGGGCGCGATGCAGGATTTGCGGCCGCCGCGGACGGACGGGCCCGGCTCGTGCAGCACGGCCATGGCCTGGCGGGGACGATCCAGACCGGCATCGGCGCGGTACCGGTGACACACGTTCGCATCCGGGACCGTGGTGCGACGGAGCCTGCAGACCGGATCCGGTTCACCTCGACGCTTCTGCCGAAGTGGGCGCGACGCACCCGCAGCCTGGATGCGCTGCTGCCGATCCTGTACCTACTACGCCGCGTGTCGACCGGCGACTTCCATGAAGCGCTGGCCGAGCTGCTGGGGTGGAATGCTCCGAACTTATTGTTAGCCGCCATCAGCCAACTGACGGCAGTCTGTGCGGACGAGTATGCGCGTCGGCAGGGGGCTGCAAGATTCGGTGTTGGAAACACGCGTGTCGCGCGGTGCGACACAAGGGCTCAAAGCTCGCGCTGACGTAGCCACTCAGGGAACTCACTGGCGACGATGCGCTCGCCGGTGAGGCCGTCACTCGCCTTCGAGGCTAGGAACACGATAGGGTCGGCCATCACCGCAGGGTTGAGCAGGCCGAATTGAGCCTTGATCGTCTCTTTGTGCTCTTCCGGGATCATACCGGTCTCGGTGGCTCCGCCCGGCAACAGCATGTTGACCTGAACGTTCGCCTCGCGAAGATCCTCGGCCATGATAAGCGAGAGGGAGTCAGTGCCTGCCCGGGACGGGCCGTAGGGCACGAAGCCCTTACGACGCATGGTGGCGTGGTTCATTGTGATATTGACGATCTTGCCCCTGCCCTGTTCGAGGAACAGCACCACGAACGCCTTAGTGACCAGGAAGTAGCCGGTCAGGTTGGTGTCGATGAGGTCACGAAAACCGGCGGCGGAGACCTTGTAGAACGGCTGTGGCTCGCTGAGAAAGTCGGGATTGACCGTGCGCATGCCGATACCGGCGTTGTTGACCAGTAGATCCAAACCGCCCCAGCGTCGCCGAACTTCCTCTACCGCGGCGGCAATGGACTGTTCATCACGAACATCCATCACCCGGGCATGCGCATCTAGCTGGCGCCGCACGAGACAAGCCACAGCAGTCTCGAGCTTTTCGGCCGAGCGAGCCGTGAGTATCACCGTTGCACCTGCCTCTGCCAAGGCTTCGGCCATGGCTAGACCGAGGCCGCTCGACGCGCCAGTAATCAGAGCGCGCTTTCCCTGCAATGGGTAGCCCATGACAGCATAACTCCTTCACGTCTCACCTGAGCAGCCAATCATGGCGCCGATTGAGTGGAGTGCCCTGTACTGTGGGGCGTGCTCACTCCGGTGTTCCGGCGCCGTACGCACCGCACGCTCACCGACCTTGGGGAGAAGGGTTGGAGCTCGCTTCGTCATGGGCTCCATCTCCATAAGATCTGGAACCTCCGGGAAGCCCGGTGCGGTTCCGTTATGGCGTAAGCGGATTGGCGTGCGTGATATCGGACGCCGGGATCGAGACTCGGGACAGGACCAGCGGGGGCGTCGGACCCGGCGGGAAGGTGGTCTCCCAGCCGCCGCCGAGCGCTTTGGACAGGGCCACGAAGTCGGTCGAGATCGCAGCTGTCGCCTGGGACAGATTGGTTTCCGCCTGGAGCACCGTCTGCGACGCCTGGAGGACGGTGGTGAAAATTTCGACGCCTTGGGTGTAGCGCGCCCGCGACAGGGCCAGCGCCTGGCGGGCATCGGCCACCTGCCTGGACAGGCGGGCCCGGCGGGCCTCGTCGCCGCGCAGGGAAGCCAGTGCGTTGACGACGTCGTGCCAGCCCTGGAGCACAGCCTTCTGGTAAGCGATGGCGGCCTCCTGCTGGCGGGCGCGCTGGAGCACCAGGTTCGACTTCAGCCGGCCGCCCTCGAACAACGGAATCGAGATCGACGGCCCGATGTTCATGTACTGCAGCGACGAGCCCCGGAAGAGCTTGCCCGGGTCGACCGAGTTCACGGTCGGGCTGCCGGTGAGCGTCACGCTCGGGAAGAACTGCGCCTCGGCGACCCCGATCTCGGCGACGGCGGCGTGCAGGTTGGCCTCCGCCCGGCGGATGTCGGGGCGGCGCAGGACTAGGCTGGACGGTACGCCGATCGGCACGCGCGGCGGCACCGGCGGGATCGCGCGGCCACCCACGAGTTCCTGGGACAGGGCGAGCGGCGGCTCGCCAAGCAAGAGGGAGATCGCGTTGATCTGCTGGATCTCCTGCTGCTGGAGTTGTGGCAACTGCGCCTTGATTGATTCCACCTGCTGGGCCGCGTTGGACGTATCGAGGCCGGTGACCAGTCCCTTCTGCTGACGGACCCGCACGACGTCGAGGATTTGCTCGTTGACCCGGATGTTGGCGAGATCGATCCGGATCAGCTCCTGGGTGCCGCGCAGCTGCACGTAGTCGCGCGCCAACTCGGCCTGACTGGAGACCAGCGCGTCGCGGCGTTGCTCCGCAGAGGCGTCCGCCTGGGCTTGGGCGGACTCGACCGAGCGGCGGACCTTGCCCCAGAGGTCGAGTTCCCACGACGCGTCGAAGCCGAGGGTGTAGCTCTCGAAGCCGTTGGTCAGCGGCGCGGTCAGGTTGCCGGCGGAAGCGCCGCCGCCGCCCAAGCCGCCGAGCGAATTGCCTAGCAGGCCAATCGTGCCGTTCTTGCTGAACTGTTGTCGGTAGGCGCTGCCCTGGCCATTGAGCGTCGGCAACCCGGCGGCGGCGGCGGTCCCGAGCTGGGCCCGGCTCTCGAACAGACGCGCGGTCGCGGTCTGCACGTCGAGGTTCTGCGACGCGATGCGGTTCTCCAGTTGGGACAGGACCGGATCCCGGAAGGCTCGCCACCACGCCACGTCAGGCTCGGCCTCGGTCGTGCGCGCCAGGAGCCGTCCCGCCTTGCGGACCGAAAGCCCGGTGTCGAGGTAGTCGCTCGACTCAGCCAGAGGCGTCGTCGGCGTGGCGAAGTCCGGCCCTACCGTGCAGCCGGAGAGGCCGAGGACGGAGGCCAGCACCGCCGCATGGATGCGGTGTTCGGGGGATCGGCGGTGCATCATCTCAATGTCCTCCGCCGCCGCCCTGCGCGGTCTTGGCCGATATCAGGAAGCACAGCGGGACGACGAGGAACGCCAGGAGCGCGGCGTACTGGTAGACGTTGCTGTAGGCCAGAACCTGGGCCTGCTTGATGTAGGTCTGGTAGGTGTGCGCGACGGCTTGCTGATGCACCACGGCTGCGGCGCGCCCGAGGGAACGGAGCGTGTGCTCGCTCTCCTGGATCAGCGTGTTGTAGCCTTGGCGCAGCGGCGTCATGAACGCCGAGAGGTGGGCCTGGTCGGACTGAGTCCGCTCCGTGACCGCGGCCGTGGACAGCGAGATACCGACGGATCCGAACACGTTGCGGAACATCGAGAACAGGGCCGATCCGTCGCTGCGATACTTCTGCGGCAGCGTGAGGTAGGCCACGGTCGAGATCGGCACGAACAGGAAGGCGAGCGCCGCCGTCTGCAAGGTGCGCATCAGGACCAGGGTCCGAAAATCGATGTTGGGGGCGAGGCGGCTCGAATAGAACAGCGCGCAACCCATGAAGGCGAAGCCGAACATGATGATGTATCGGGTCTGGACGACCTTCATCGCCATGCCGACAATCGGGATCAGTACGATTACCGCGACGCCCCCCGGCGACAGGATGAACCCGGCGTCGAGTGCTGTGTAGCCGAGAACCTGCTGGGCGAATTGGGGGATCAGGACCGAGCCCGCATACAGCAGGGCACCGAGGGCGCCGATCAACAGGCAGCCGACGGCGAAGTTCCGATCCTTGAACACCCCGAGGTCGATGATCGGCTTCTTCGCGATCAGCAACCAACAGATAGCGCCGAAGATCCCGAGGAACCCGAGGACGGCCATGGTCCGGATGAACGGCGAGCCGAACCAGCCGTCGTCCTCGCCGCGGTCGATCATGATCTGCATGCAGCCGATGCCGAGGACGATCAGGCCGAGGCCGACGTAGTCGAGGCCGCGGGAGCGCTTCTCCTTCTCAGCCGGGGGATCCTGGACGAGGTAGGCGTTGGCGAACAGGGTGAAGATCCCGACCGGCACGTTGATGAAAAAGATCCAGCGCCAGGTGGTATGCTCGACGAGGTAGCCCCCGAGCGTCGGCCCGAGCACCGGGGCGACGACGGTTGCCACCGCCGTGACCCCGAAGGCCGCCCCGCGCTTGGCCGGCGGGAACGTGTCGAGGATGATGGATTGCTGGCTCGGCTGCAGGCCACCGCCGAAGAAGCCTTGCATTAGCCGGAACATGATGATCTGCCCGAGGCTCTGCGACAGCCCGCACAGGAACGACGAGACCGTGAACATGCCGATGCAGATCAGGAAGTAGCGCTTGCGCCCGATGGTGTCGGACAGCCAGCCGGCGATGGTCAGGACGATGCCGTTGGCGACGAGGTACGCCGTCAGCGTGTAGGTCGCCTCGTCGTTCGACGCCGCCAACGTGCCGGCGATGTAGGGCAGCGCCACGTTGACGATGGTGGTGTCGAGCACCTCCATGAACGCCGCCAGCGTCACCGCGATGGCGATGAGCCACGGGTTGTGGGCGGGTTTCCAGCCGTCCGATGCACCGCTCACTTGAGCATCACCGTCGGCACGACGCTGACGCCGAGCGGCAGGGGCTCGTCCTTCCTCAGGCCGGAATCGATCACGATCTTCACCGGCACGCGCTGGACGATCTTGATGAAGTTACCGGTGGCGTTCTCGGCCGGGAAGGCGGAGAACTTCGAGCCCGACCCGCGCTGGATCGACTCGACGTGCCCCTGCAGGTCGAGGTCGGGATAGGCGTCGATGGCGATCTTGACCCGCTGCCCGGGACGCATGCCGTCGAGTTCGGTCTCCTTGTAATTGGCCGTGACCCAAACGTCGGTGGTGACCAGGGACATCACCTGCTGACCTGCGGTGAGGTAGTCGCCGGCGTTGACGTTGCGCTTCGTCACCCAGCCGTCTTGGGACGCGCGCACCGTGCTCCATTCGATGTTCAGGTTGGCCTGGTCGACCTGCGCCTTGGCCTGCTCCGCCTGCCCCTTAAGCTGGTCGACCTGCTGCTCGGACTGGCCGATGTTCTGCTGGACCGGCATGGCCTGGACGAGGCGCGCCTGAGCCTGCTCGACCTGGGCCTTGGCCTGCTGGTAGCTCGACGCCGTGGTGTCGACCTCCTGCTGCGTGGTCGCCAGCTTCGGCAGGCTCTTCTGCCGGTCGTAGTTGGCCTGCTGCAGGGCGAGGTTGGCCTTGGCCGCGTCGAGGTTGGCCTGAGCGAGTTGGAGCGCGGCGGGGAAGTTCTTCCTGGCGATCTCGACACCGAGTTGCTGGTTGGCGATCTGTGCCTTGTTCGCGTCGAGCTGCCCCTGGGCCTGTTCGCGGCTGTAGAGGAACTGGCGCGGGTCGATGCGGAAGAGTGGATCACCTTTGTGCACGAACTGGTTGTCGGTGATGTCGAGGGCGATGACCTGTCCGGCGACCTGCGGCGCGACGTTGACGATGTTGCCGTCGGTGTAGGCGTCGTCGGTGCTGACCTTCCCGCGGGTAGATAGCCAATAGTACAAGCCGCCCCCGGCCAGCAGCAGCAGGACCACGGCGGCGATCCCGATCACCAGCGGTCGACGCTTTTTACGCTTGTTCGCGTCCTGGTCCTCGCCAGTATCCTGCTTGTTGGGGTCTGCCTCCGATGGCTCGTCCCGTTGGCTCCGCGGCCTGTCTTGGCGTTCATTCTCATCCCGCTCGCGCGGGGCGCGGCCATCATCCTCGCCACGGTCGTCCGAGGAGCTTCGATGCCCTCTGTCCTCGGCATGATCGTCGTACACGTTGTCCCAATCGCCTTCGGAGCGGCGCTGCCGATCGTGCGAGGCCGATCGCTCACTTCGGTTGCCGCCCCGCCGCCCGCCGGGAGCGGACGCACCGGACTGTGAGTCCCCTTGGCTGTCAGCTTCGGATCCGACATCGAGGTAATCGTGCCGGCCGCGAGAGCGGTCATAGGGGCGGGAACGGCTGTCCGCGTCGTCGGTCATGGATGGAAATTGTAATCCTATCGACGGCGTGGTCGGCTGGAACAGTAGGTCGCGCGGCCATCTTGCCTTATGAATGGCCAACATAACCGAACCCATTGGTTCGGATGTGCGCGGGTGAACGGATCGATGTCAAGAGCCGAGGTGCCCGACCAGAAGATGGCACGTGTGCCTATTCCGCGCGGTGCTCGACGGCGCAGAGAGATCGCCTGGGCCGCCGAGCAGGTATTCCTGCAGCATGGCTTCGCCGACACGACCATGCAGATGGTCGCCTTGGAAGCTGGTGCCTCCAAGGAGACGCTCTATCGACATTTTGGCAGCAAGGAAGACCTATTTCTGGAGGTCGTGAACAACAGGAACAACAAGGTTCGACAGATACTTGACGCTGAGCTTGAGAGCGATAGGCCCATTCCTATCATCTTGCGATCTGTTGGTATTTCATTGCTGGAATGCATGTGCAGCCCTACGGTGGCCGCCCTCGCTCGCATCATCGTGAACGAAACACCCCGGTATCCGGCACTCGGGGATGCCTTCTACGCGATGGCTCCTGGCCGCACGCTCCAGAAACTCACTCGCTACCTCACGGACGCCAAAGCCCGTGGGGAGTTCGTCGGCGATGCCCCAGAACTGGCTGCGGAGATCTACACCGGTAGTGTCATGGGAAAATTCATTACGCTTATGCTGTTCACTCCGCACACGTTCGCGATCGACCGAGAGCAGATCGAGGCGCATGTGGACGAGGTGGTACGGACGTTCTCAAGATCGTATATTGTGCAGCGTCAAAATCGATCATCGGGAAGAAATTTCTCCCATATTTGAACGATATACGTACTATGGTTCGCAGAAAATTCATATCGCCCAGCCGGTACACTTTGTTCGCGATGATAAACCTGAAACAGTACACGATCAGCGGGTTCTGCTCGCGCGGTTCGGGAGCCTGAGAAGCCGAAGCCGATCATGGCTTTCAATAATGACGCCTATCGAAGCCCAGCAACGCTGAGAGTGCCTGTGCGTGTCTGGATGCAGGCGTCGGGACGATGTCGGATTTTTCGGTCGACGTGGGCCTTGAGATGTGAATCAAAGGAGGCGTGAAGACGCCTGCCGATCTCATCGACAAGGATGCCCTGATCGCTTCTCTGGTTGAGCGGATCGAGGGGCTCATGGCGCAGAACGCGGCCCTTGCGGCGCGTGTCGCTGAGTTAGAAGCCAAGCTCGGCCTCCCGCCCAAGACGCCGGACAACTCGAGCCTGCCGCCTTCGAAGGGGCAGAAGCCGTCGCTGCCCACGATCCCCGCGCGCAAGGCCAAGCCCCATCCCGGTGCCCATCGTCTGCTTCATCCCAATCCGACCCGCCATCACGACGTGCTGGCGCTGGCGTGCCAGGCTTGCGGGGCTGACGTGTCGGGGGCGGAGCAGAGCCCCTGCGAGACCTACGATCGCGTGGAGATCCCGAAGATCGAGCCGGACGTGACGCGCGTGTCGCTGCACGGCGGCACATGCCCGTGCTGCGCTAAGCGGTTCAAAGCGGAGGCGCCAGTGGGCCTGGAGCCGGGCTCGCCCTTCGGGGCCAACATCCGCGCCTTCGTGATTTATCTGCGCGCGGTCCAGGGCATCCCGCTGGCACGGTTGCGCGACGCGCTCCTCGACCTGTTCGGCCTGGCGATCAGCGAGGGGGCGCTCGTCAACATGCTGTCGGCGGGAGCCGCGCCGTTCAAGGCCGCGGTGTCGCTTATCAAGGAGCGGCTTCTTGCCGGCACCGCCATCGCATCCGACGAGACCGGCGTGCGCGTCGGCCGCGCCAACTGGTGGCTGTGGGTGTTCCACCACGGCGACAGCGCTGTCTTCGTCGCCGATGCCCATCGCTCAAAGGCCGTCGCCGAGGCCTTCCTCGGCGACCATCGGCCCGACTTCTGGACATCGGACCGCCTCAGTGCACAGGCGGGTTGGGCCATGAAGGAGCATCAGGTCTGCCTGGCACACCTGATCCGGGACGTCCAGTACGCCATCGAGGCTGGGGACACGGTGCTCGGGCCTCGCCTGAAGGACCTGCTCGAACGGGCCTGCGCGATCGGACGACGGCGGGCCACTCTCAAGGATTCCACCCTGAAAGCCTACGAGGCCGACCTCGAGCGATGCCTCGACCGCATCATGGCGCTCGATCCCATCCACACGGCCGGGATCAAGCTCGGACGCATGATCCCCAAGGTCCGAGCCCAGCTCTTCGTCTTCGTCCAGAACCGTGATCTGGAAGCCACGAACAACGGGTCGGAGCGGGCCCTACGACCGTAATTACCCAGTGCGCCGGGAGACCGGCAAGGAACAGATGGTGGAAGTCCGTCACGATGAAGGTGTAGCGAACCGCATCGGCCCCGAGCCGTGCGTTGGCGTCCGTGAGGGCGTCGGCGAAGCGTCGGTAGGGGAGCGCATAGGCCAGCTATCGAGCCACGAAAGTTACATCTCCCGGGTGCCGACGGCGTTGGGTAGTCGGAAGGCAACACGGACAGGCGCGTCATCGCGAGTGCCTGTCCGACCCGGCGTGGTCGCAGACCCTGGCATGTGCGGACGTTCCTTGTTCGGGAACCGGGAGATCTCCCGATCGGCCGATGGCCGTCGAGGTGGATCGGTCCGTGGCGGGAAGGCGAGGAGCCAAAGCCGCCGATGAACGATCGGGAGAAGTCTGATCCCGGCATAGTAGCTGAGAAGCCGACGAACAAACCCGGGCGACCGGGGGCGGAGCCGGTGGAGCCAAGGCCGGGAACCGAGGGGAACGCGAACCGGCAAAGCACGCTCCGGACCCAGGGCCGGGCTGGCGTGACACAGGCGCTGGAACGCGTACGGCAAGCAGCAAAGCATGGGAGGACGGAACGGTTCACCGCGCTCCTGCACCACATCGACGTCGACCTGCTCCAGGCAGCGTTCCTGGCGCTCAAGCGCCGGGCCGCCGCGGGCGTGGATGGCGTGACGTGGGAGGACTACGAGGTGGGGATCGAGCTTCGGCTCGCAGATCTCCACGACCGGGTCCATGGGGGAGGCTACCGCCCGCAACCGTCCCGCCGGACGTATATACCGAAGGCGGACGGCCGGCAGAGGCCGCTGGCGATCGCCGCCTTGGAGGACAAGATCGTCCAGGGTGCGACCGCCATGGTGCTGAGCGCCATCTATGAGGAGGACTTCCTCGGGTTCTCCTACGGGTTCCGGCCCGGACGAGGACCGCACGATGCGCTCGACGCCCTGGCGGTGGCGATCGACAGACGCAAGGTGAACCACATCCTGGACGCCGACGTGGAGAACTTCTTCGGGGCGATCGACCAGAGATGGATGATCCGCTTCCTAGAGCACCGCATCGGGGACCGGCGCATCCTCCGCCTGATCCAGAGATGGATGAAGGCGGGGGTGCTGGAAGACGGGATCGTCACCGTCGACGACAGGGGGACGGGGCAAGGATCGGTGATCTCGCCGCTCCTAGGCAACGTCTACCTTCACTACGTCTTCGATCTCTGGGCCGAGCGCTGGCGACGGCGGGAGGCCCGGGGCGCGATGATCGTGGTGCGTTATGCCGACGACCAGATCGTCGGCTTCGAACGCGAGGACGACGCCCACCGCTTCCAGCAGGCGATGCAGGCGCGGTTGGAAGCGTTCGCCCTGAAGCTCAACCCGGACAAGACCCGACTGATCGAGTTCGGCCGCCATGCGGCTGCACGCCGATCCAGCCAGGGCCTGACCAAACCGGAGACCTTCGACTTCCTTGGGTTCACGCATATCTGCGGCCGGTCCCGTAAGGGACAGTTCCTCCTCAGGAGGATCACCCGGGCCGATCGGAGACGTGCCAAGCTCAAGGAGCTGAAGGAAGAGCTTCGGCGACGCATGCATCAGCCGATCCCGATCCAGGGAGCATGGCTGAAGCAGGTGGTCACCGGCCACTTCGCCTATTATGCGGTGCCGACCAACAGCCGGGCGCTCTCGGCGTTCCGGCATTGGGTGGGAGACCTCTGGCGACGCACGCTCCGGCGACGCAGCCAGAAGGATGCACGCACGTGGGACCGTATGGCGAGGCTGGTCGGCGACTGGCTCCCACCACCCCGCATCCGTCATCCCTGGCCCAACGTCCGCTTCGCCGTCAGACACCCGAGGTAGGAGCCGTATGCGGGAATCCCGCACGTACGGATCTGTCCGGGGGGCGCTCCGCAAGGAGCGTCCCTACCGGGAACGACCCTGCGCAGTCTACCGCAAGATCACCAACGGCTTCCGCCAGGAGTGGGGCGCTCATCTCTACACCGACATCAGGTCCGTCATCGAAACGGCCCGACGACGCTCTGTTCGCGCCATCGACGCCATTCGGCTCACGTTGCGTGGCCAGCCCATCTCCATACCCGCCTGAGCGTCATCTCAGACCCCTGAGCAATTACAAAATTTGGATCACATCCGGTAAGCCGAAGATCGTTGCTATCACAAAATATAAATTGAAAATCTTAAAGCCGTAGGCTATCTTTGTCGTGCCGAGGGTATAGATGTATCTTCTAGTGTGTTTGCAGCAATAAAAAATTTCTTGAACACGCTGAACATGTCGATAAGAAAGGCCACAGTAGTCTTTGAACATTTGACCTGCAGATTGCTTTGGCTGGCGCGGTGTTCAAGGCCGCCGCTGGAACTGTATGCAAGGCTGCCTTGATCATCGCAGGCGTCTCCCGTCCTCGGGTACCGCCGATAAATCAACGTTGTAGCCCTTCGCGGCTAGAGCTTCGAGCACGAGGTACTTGACCGTAACCCGACGGTTTAGCGCCTCCTGACGCAACGCCATCCACACTGTATCTGGCACCTCGAATTTGAGGGCGGTACCCTTAGTAGGGGTGACAGGAGCAAATGGGGCTTTGGGTTCTTGGGAGGTTGGGTTTATTGAAGTTGCCGTAGGTGTGGGTTCGGCTAGTGGTTGCCCTAGCCCCTCGACCCGTGCCTGGGGCGCGGACGAGGAGCGGGTGAAGCCTAAGTCGCTGGTAGCCACAGCGAGTTGCTGGGCATCCTCGGGTGAGATCCGAGGCCGCGGGCGTGGTGCGGGCTGGAAAGCGGGCTTCGTCATCGTGCTCAGGCCGCCTGCTGCTGGACTGCCAAGACTTCAAGAAGTTCACCCAGCGCACCGGCAACTTCTTGAAGGGCTTTGGGATCTCCGTCCGGGTGAGCGGGCGTAGCGCCAGTGAAGTGGATCGCCTGATAGGCCGCTCGTTGGATGACCTCAGTGCGCAGGACCGGAATACTGGCGGACTGAATCTCCTTCCGGGCGTGCTGCGCCACACGGCTCTGCAGAGGTGACATCTGCGTGAGAGCCACCCGAGCCGGGATCGGCCGCCGCAGCATCTTCTCTGCACGCTGCACCACCTCGTACGTGCGGAACACCTCCTGTAGGTCCATACCTGAGACCTTAGAAGGGATCAGCACGAGGTCGCTTTCGGCGATAGCGTATGTGACAGCTTGCGAGGCCGCGCCTTCGAGATCTACGAACACGAGACTGTAGCGCGAGGCGGCGTCGGAGATCCGGTCCAGGATCGTCTTCTCGGTCACATCCGCGATAATATCTACACGGCAGTCCTCGCCGGCCCGCTCGCGCCATGAAGCGACATGTCCGTTTGGGTCGGCATCGATAATAGCGACGCTACCGCCCTGCCGGGCGTAGGCATCCGCCAGACAAATCACGAGCGTCGTCTTACCGACCCCACCCTTGGTGCTGCAAACGCTGATCACAGCCATTGCCCCAGCTCCATGTTATACGATCTCCCCAGTGCCCAAGTGAACTGACGCCCAAATGATCAACAAACCATTAACCCGAGAGCCCTGATGGGCAAAAACCCCTTTGGTCTACTAGACTGGTGGGCGAAAGCCCATGCACCCTTGTACCCATTGAGGCAGGTGGGTGCATGGGTGACAGGCCTAAAGGGCATCTGGGCGAAAGCTCAAGTGGGCAGATGGCTTCGAGCCCGTCTGCCCCTTAGGACGCAAGGTACTGACGGACCAGTTCACGCGGCAGCGTTGACTTAGCAGTGCTGCCCAGACGACATGAGCAGTCCCGGCTACGCCCGAGCAGTCGAGTCGTGAGCCGGAGAAGGAGATGATCGCCGCGGAAACGAGACCCTAAAACGACTACGGGCTCCCCGTCGCCAAACGAGGAGCCCGCGAAATCGAGTGGTCTGTGAGGACCTGTTCCAACTCCTCACAAGCCACATGGCGCCCCCGGGTGTCAAGGCGGAACGCCAATTCCGCCGCCGATGAAGTCGTGCTTTGTGGAAAGGGGACCTACTGGGTGGGTCCCCTGGCTCTGCCGCGGCCCTGCGAAGGGCCAGGACGATGTTTGCTGAGGAGATCCGCCGACAGGCGGAGATTGCCCCCCAAGCCGCGCTGCCGGCCGTGACGGCTGCGCTTTGGCGTGCTTACGGGGAGGGAAAAGTCACAGAGATCGAAGCGGAAACTCTGTCGGGGCTGATCGCGGCGCGCACCATTTCCACGTCACGACGGCGCGAAAATCCGCCGACGGGGCAGGTTATGCACTCCCCCGTTCCAGGAGTTTCAACCAACGTCGGGAATGCAGGCATTGCTTCGGGGAACGTAGGATCACCTAGTAAGGCCATCGGCTCACGCCCGCGCACGGATGCCTCTCTAGAGCGCCGTCGCCGCTGGGCCGCCTCGGGGCGGCTCCCGCCGGGACTGGCGGCCCGGTTCACGCTGGCCGAGCAGGCGGTACTTGCCCTAGTGGCGGCCGAAACCGTGCGCCGGAAGGATTGCCGGTTGGCGGTCGGGCACATCGCGGCGATCGTCGGTGTCGCCGAGACCACAGTCCGCAACGCCATCCGCGAGGCCGTGAGGCTCGAGCTGGTGACGGTGGAGGAGCGGCGGATTACCGGCTTCCGCAACGATACTAACATCGTGCGGATCATCTCACCGGAGTGGCAGGCGTGGCTGCGGCTGGCGCGCAAATCATCGGCGGGACCCGGTGGCCTTGCGGATGTGCGTCGTGACCCGGCCAAGGGGGGAGGGTGCAAATCCGCGCAGCGCACGTCTACTCAAGTTCTAGATTCGGGAATTTCGGAGACAACGGCACCGTCGAAATGCTGCCGAAGGGCAGCGGGCGACCTCGACCGATCAGACCGCCCGGGAATCCGCGCGGGTCGTAGGACCAGCGCAGCCATGCGCTGACGGTCTGGCGCTGTACGATCTGGCGAACGCGATCCCAGCCTCATCGGATGGGCTGAAGCTCCACGGCCAGAATCTGGATGGGGCAGGGCGGCTCACACCAGTTGACGACGAAGCCCTGGGCGACCGGTCCGTGCTGTTCTACGGTCACGCTTCAAATTCGAGCGTTCGAACCGCACCATGCCGATCCGGCGCGAGCACCGCTTCTTCTACCCGATCGACTGGCCACAGCTCTCGATCGCGATCCGGTTCGGGCGCGCCCAGGGGGCTTGCGAGGGTTGCGGCCGGCCGCACGGGCGAACCGTCGTCCATCTCGGCGACGGTCGCTGGTGGGACGACGCGGCCACCGTCTGGCGCGACGGACGTGGCCGGCGGGTGCGGGTCGCGCCCGGGTCTGTCGACATCCTCGGGATTGCACGTCGGACCCGGGTGGTGCTGGCAGCAGCCCACCGCGATCACGACACGGCTAACAACGCCGGAGCCAATCTCGCCGCGTTCTGCCAGCGCTGCCACATGATCCACGATCGGCCCGAACACCGCCGCCGTCGCTGGGCGACCCTGTTTCGGCGCAAGGCGCTGGGTGACCTGTTCCGCGGGCCCTACGGTTGATCCTGGGCGACCGGGATCGTCGAGCCCAGGGTCCATGACCGGGCACAGGGCCGACCGATCGCGTTCACCGCTCGATACCCTGCCCGCGACCGAGTTCCGGATCGCGGCGGCTGAGACGGCGCGTGACCTGCGCGACCAAGCTGCGGACCGCCGGGGCCGGCGCACGGCTCAGCCGGCGTCCGTAGGCGTCGACCAAACGCCAGGCCGGCACGATCAAGCGCTCGACCCCGAGCCACGCCGCGGCCTCGCGGAGCGCTCGCGCCGCGCGCACCGCCCGACCGACGTCGATCCCCGGGGCGACGCGCTCGGGCAGCCTGAGCAGCCCATCGCGCACGAACGCGACCCGATCGGCGGCGTAGTCGATCACGTTGGCCTTCTCGTGGTAGCTCAGCGCTTCCCGAAACAGCCGCTCCAGGACCATCGTATCGGTGGCCGGCATCCGCGGATCCGCTTGGCGTTGACGGCACAGGGCGTCGAGCCGGTCGCGCTCGACCACCACCCGGGCCTCGTGCTGGTGCCGCGTCAGCCCGACGTAGATTTCGCGCGCGTCGGTGCCGGACCCAAGATACATCACCGCCGCGGAACATGTCCGACCCTGGGCCGCGTAAGTTGTTCCGGCATAGGCGTGTACGACCTTTGGATGGGCGGGCCGGCGGCCGAACCGCGGGACCCGCCGCAGTTCGTTCCATGCCACCTCGATGACCCTGTTGTCCTCCAGCGCCAGGCGCAGGTGGGCATTACCGTCCGGTTCCGCGACGATGGCCTCGACCCGGGCGCGGGAGCCGTTGCGGAGCTTGAGATGGGAGAGGCTCTCGCCGAACCGGAGCTGATCGCCGACGGCGAGCGCGAGCGGCACGACTCGGTCCTCGCGGTCGCGAGCCGGTGGGGTGATCAGGTCGGGGCCGAGCTGACCCTCGGCCCGCAGCACTGCCCGCGCCCGAGCGTTCAGCGCCGCCGCATCGGCGTTGCGCCGGGTGACGATGAGCACATCCCCGCCGTGGCGGACGCGCTGCTCGGTCCACGCTGCGATCACCCGCCCGCGCGCAGCCTCGATGCCCGGGACCAGCTCGACCCGATGCTCGGCCGCGTAGGCGCGCAGGCCCGCCTCGGCGTCACCGCGCGCCATCACCACCGAGGCGGCGCGCTGCCAGTCCACCGTCTGCCGGCGGACCTCCCCGAGCACCGCCGAGCGCCCGACCACCTCGGCCACCGCCCGCAGCGCGCTCGCACCCGCGACCGAGGCCAACTGCTTGCGATCGCCGATCAGCACCACCTTCGCTCCGGCGATCTGCGCGGCGCTCAACACCGCCTCCAGATCGCGGCTCCCGACCATGCCCGCCTCGTCGACCAGCACCAGGGTATCGCGGTCGAGTGCCGCAACGTCGGTGTGGCGCTCAGCCCCCGAGCGCGTCGCCCGGGCGCGGTCGTGGCGCCAGCGCGCGATCGCCTGCGCCGGGATCCCGGTGGAGCGGGCGAGTTCGTCGGCCGCGACCCAGGAGGGGGCCAGGCCGACCACCCGCATCCCAGATTTGTGCGCGGCGTCGACCAGGGTCGCGGCCGTGGTGGTCTTGCCGGTCCCGGCACCGGCTTGGAGCAGCCCCACCCCATCCGGGCCGGCGGCGTGGCGCACGGCCTCGGCTTGCTCCGGGCTGAGGCGGTCGTCCCGGGCCAGGGCCGTCGCCACCGCCTCGGGGGTGATCCAGGTTCGCTCCAGCGGGCGATCGGCGGCGCGCAGCATCGCTGCCTCGCTCGCGGCGATGCCTGGGCTGGTCCAGCAGGCACTCGCCCCCGGCACCATCTCGGCGGCGGCGAGCGGCAGCAGCGTGCCGTCCTGCTCCATGCGGGTGAGCTCCGCCTCGACCTCTCCGACCCCGAGGCCCTGTAAACCTGCGAACTCCAGGGCACGCTGAAGCAGATCCTTGCGCGTCAGGACGCTCTCGTGCCGGAACAGGGCCGAGGCGGCGCGCGCCACTGGACTGTCGCCGGGGATCTCGGGCGAGTCGAACGGGGGTTCGAGTTCCGCCGCGCGTGCGGCCGCGAGGGCGGGGTCGAGCTCGGGATGGTGCGCAGCGTCCCATGGATCGAGCGCGCAGGCGGCCAATTCCTCGCGCCAGCGGGTCTCCAACTCGGGGCCGGTCGGCAGCTCGTGCTTGCCCCGGCGGGTGGCGAGCGCGGCGACTTCGCGCTGGGCGGGCGTGGCCCCGGCGCCAGCGTAGTCGAGGATCTGCTCCGAGCGCTTGGAAAAGTTCGCTAGCAGCGCCTCGGGCGGGCCGGCGATCTCCCATTGCCCGCATCCGGCTTCGCGGTAGCGAAAGCCGAACCGACGGTGCAGGTCCTCCGCCAGGGCAGCGCGATAGGCGGCACCCACAGTGATCTGGTAGGTGTAGAGTTGTTCGACCTCGATGGTCAGGTGCGTCTGCGATTTGTACCGACCTGAACCCGTATTCTTCGGCGCTCCTGCGACGTTTATAAAAACACAGTGCGTGTGGATATTTGGATCACCTTCCCGAGTGGTGTAATGATCGAAGCGGCCGATGATCAAATCACTCGGCCGATGCCGTTCGACGCCTCCCGCACCGGTTCGGACGGTGACCAGCCCCTCCGCCGCCACGAAGGCGAGCGCCCGCTCGACCGCGGTCCGGTGCGCCGCCTCGATCGCGGCGCGCTGCTCGGGTGTGCCCGCCATCCACAGGACTGAGACTGATTTCCCGGGTGTCAGGGTACAGTCCTGGCCGGCCCAGTGGCCCGCGCCGGCACCGCGCACCAGCGCTTTGCCGGTGCTGGGATGATACCCGGCGCAGAGATCGCGGAACGAGGCCGCGTCGATCGCCGCGCCGTGGCGCACGACCGTCCCGCCGGAGCTCCACCACACCCCATCGCCGTCCTTGGCGTAGTACTCGTCGCGCCGGTCCGGGCGCGCCTCGCGCTGGCTATCGTTGGTGTAGTACAGCCCGGCCGCTGGGCCGGCCCCGAGCCGGTGCAGCGAGGCGGTCACGCCACCGGGGCTCCGGTGCCGTCGCCGTCGCCGTCGTCGGCTCGAAAGCGACAGACCTTGGTCAGATCGATGCCTCCTGAGGGCGCCCCGAGTTCACCCACGGCCTGGGCCATGTCGAGCAGGGCGGCGTCGATCTGTTCGGCGCGCTCGATCAGCACGCGGTGGCGGATCGCGACTTCCAGGTGTTGAGCGACGCACTCGGCCGCCAGGCTCTCGGCCGACCAGCCGCGTTCGGTTGCAGCGGCGCTGAGGCGGAGGGCGAGGGGGGCTGCCAGGGTAAGGGTGAGCTTGACCTCGTCGGGCATCGGCGTACCTGCTGCGCGTGGAGCGGGCCGAGACGCTGACAGGTTCTGGGCACGGCGGCGAGGCGCGCGAGCCCCCTTAGTTAACGCTTCGGCAGCTTCAGTGCGTGTGGTGTGACACATCCTTCCTTGCCGTACCCGTTACCGTACTGCTGCCGACGTCGGCCGTAGCCTGCCGTCCGATGCCGGACCCTAACGTGCGCTTGCCGTCATCTCCGGCATTTGAACGATCGGCTGCACGGCCTGGCAGGTCCCGTCCTGCTATGCCCTCGCCATGGCCCAGCGCCCCCGCCTCGATCTAAGCCGCCTCGCCCGCGACGCCGCCGCGATCCCTGACAGCCGCCGCAAGGTGGGGGCACCGGGCGGTCGGCCCGCCACGGGTCTGATGGATGCCGTGCGCGACCATCTCGACGCCCTCGTCGCCCTTCAGGCCGGCGGCCTAACCTGGAACGCGGTCGCGGCCGGGCTCACGGCGCAGGGCTTCACCACCGCCGGCGGCCAGCCGATCACCGGGCGCAATCTCACCGGCATCATCTCCAGCGTGCGCCGGCAGACTGCCGCCCGCGCGGCCAAGGCGGCGGCGCGGGTAGCCCGACCCGATCGGCCGGATCCCGCGCGACCTCCCGCCACCCAAACCTCTTCCGATCCCCGCCCGTCGCGGCTCGCACCTGAGCTGCGCCCGGATCGCGACGCACCCACCCCGTCGACCGCGGATGCGCCGCTCACCGAGGTGGAGATCCGGCGGCTGCAGGCCGAAAAGCACAACCACCTGTTCAAGAAGGACTGACACCATGCCCCGCGTCCTCCTCGTCGCCCAGGAAACCGGCGGCGTCGGCAAATCGACCGTGACCCGCGGCCTGGCCGAGGCGGTGCCGGACGCCCCGATCCTGGAGATCGAGTCGGTGCCGCGCCTGACCGAGTTCAAGGCCGCGACGGCCGCCAATGAGCCCGGCAGCGTGCGCTACTTCGAGATGCGCGCCACGCGTGAGGCGATCGAGGCCAGCGGTGGCAAGGCCGCCCGATCCGAGCTCGACGACGTGATCAACGCGCTCCACGAAGTAGCGGCCCCCACCCTCGTCGACATCGGCGCCAACACCTCCGCGAGCCTGCTCGGCGTCCTGAAGGACGAGGCGCCGGAGCTGCGCAAGGCCGGGATCGAGCTCGGGCTCGTTGTGGTGGTGGCCGCCGAGGCCGGCTCGCTCGCAGATGCGGGCAAGCTGCTGCAGGGGACGCGGGACTGGGCCGGTGCCCGGTTCGTCGTAGCCAACGGCGTACGGGGGGTGATCGACCCGGCGATCCTGAAGCGGGTCGTAGGGGACGCAACGGTCGCGCACCTGCGCGCCTTCGAGCTGGAGGACGAGACGCGTGCGGTGCTGGCGGCCGGCCAGCTGCGCGGCGTCGGCCGGCTCGACCGGGCTGGTTTGGTCAAGCAGACCTCACCAGCCCAAGCCGGGCGGATCCTGCGTGACCTCACCGCCTTCCGCCTCGCCGTGATGGAGGCGGTCAGACCGGCTGCCCTCTGGTTGGTCGAGGAGGCCCCGGTTCCGGTTCGTGCTGGTACGCCGACGGGGGGAGCCAAGCGTGCCCGCAACGCCTGAGGACGTGCGCGCCCGCATCGCGCGGGCCAGCCGTGCGGCCGCTGAGGCTGCAGCCGCATTCGAACACGACAGCCGCGCCGCGCTCACCCGGCTGAAAGCGCGCTCTAGAAAGGAGCGCTTCGCAGCCCTGGAGGATGGCGCCCCGCAGCTCCTGCCCGAGCATCGGCGCGAGCTCCTGCTCTCCATTCGTGACCAGTCCGACGAGGCAGAGCCGAGCGCCCGGCCCGCGCCTGGCCACGCAAGCCGCATCGAGGTCTGGCGCGGACGCCTGCCGTTCAGGGGGCGCCGTCTCACCCGTGATGCGCTGCTCGCGCTCTGCCTGGTGCTCGCGCTGGTTGTCGCCTACCGCCGTACGCCGACCTCCTGGGTCGAAGTTCGGAGCGACAGGGACGTGACTGCCGCCTGGGTCATGCCGGACGGAGGGCCCGCCGGAGACCGCCTCGTAGCGGGACGCGGCTACGCGCTGATGCGTGTCACCGATGGGGTGGCCGAACTGCGCGATTGGCAGTCCGGTACGGGTTATGCTGTGGCGCACGTGCCGGTGGACTGGGTACGGACCCGCCCCGGACCCGCCTCGCACTGAGCGCCAGAGCGTTCTCGATCGAGCAACGCCCCGGCGGTAGACATGCGCCGTTCCAGCCGTCCGCCGCGCTCAGGCGCGTTGCCTCTATCATGTGCCCGGCCCTTCCACCCCTGCCGATGCAGATCCGGCACCGGGCACGCGTGCGTGGCGACAACTTCGGCTCACCGCGCCCGGCCAACGGGCGGCACGGAGGTGATCAGCCTGCGGAAGCGCGCGTCGGTGTGCGCGACCGTCTTCTTCAGGCGCAGCGGATGGCGGGCATGGCCGCCGCTATTGGGAAACACCAGGAGCTCGTCGCCCGGCATCGCGATCAGCGCCTCCTTGGTCATCAGCCGTGCACTCTGCGAAGCCCGCGTCGTCGACGGCGTCCCCTTGGCGTCGCCGGTCGGCGCCGTCCGGGTCTCCACAAAGGCGGTGTAGTCGCCGAGCGCCCGCGACCAGCGCTCGGCCTCGTCCGGATCGACGGCGGGCAGGTCGAAGACGGTGACGACCTCGGCGGTATTGAGCAGCACGTCCGCTCCGGCCTCGCCGTAGAGCCCGACGAGCTGGGCGCGATCCTGCCACATCGTCCATAGGCTGGCACCGTAGCCCGGCAGCTCGCCCGCCGCGGTGAGCAGCGTGTCGAAACGCCCGAGTACCGCGGCCTCGTCGACGAAGATTATCAGTCGCTCGGTCGGGCGGTGACGGCGCACCGAGGCGAACAGGTCGGACAGCAGCCAGCGCAGGAACGGCGCGAGCACGGCCTTGTACTCGGTCGGCACGGCCACGAAGAGATCGACCTCGCCGGTCGACAAATCCGAGAGCTGGAACGTCGAGCCACCGACGAGGTCGCGCAGGCGCCGGTCGGCGAGCCACTGGAACGCCTGCAGGGCGGTGGACTTGATCGGGTCCTTGGTCTTCGGGTCTGCCTCCAGGATCTCCATGGCCGCGTAGGCCGCGGGCTCCGGCCAGTGTTTGACGTATTGCTGCAGGAGCCCGAGGAAACGGGCCTCGGCGGTGAGGAGGTCCTGGACCTCCACCACCGTGCACGCCTCCGGCCGGCGTAGGGCGACCAGAAACGCGCCGGTGATCAAGTCGACTGCACGGTTGCGGAAGTAGGCGGATGCCTCGCCGTCACCGGTAGCCTCGGGCAGGAGCGCCAGCGCGGTGCTCTGGAGGTAGAGGAGGTCGTTCGGGTCACGACCCTGGAGTGGGTTCCAGCGATCTGTGCCGCCGGCCAGACCCATGGGATCCAGGCAGACGACGCGGCGGCCGAGCGCCCGGCGCCTTGCCGCTACGGAGCGGTACACCTCTCCCTTGGGGTCGAACACGACGGCTGGTCCGCCCCAGCCCTGCGGCTCAGGAAAGGCGAGATTGGGGATGAGCAGGCCCGAGGTCTTACCTTTGCGCGGCGGCGCGATGGTTACGAGTGTGCCTTGCACGGCGATGCGGACCGGATGGCCCGTCTCGGGATCTCGGCCGAGTTCGAGGCCGCCGCGCAGCCGCCCGCGCTCGGCCGTGTTGGCGAAGCGGGCCGAGCCGAACAGGTTGGAGGTGTCCCGCTTCTGTTCTGGCTTGGCACGCCGCAGCAGCTCGGCGCCGAACAGGATCAGTAGCGGTGAGAAGGCGAGGATCGGGGCCAGCGACCAGCCGCCACGCGCGAACTCTGGGGCGCGGCCGATCAGCATTCGGTAAGGCATCGCGAGCGCGTCGCCGACATGCGGGGAGAATAGGGTCTCGAACCAAGCGCCGGGGCGCATCACCTCTGTGGGCCAATACGCAGGATCGAACCCATTCTGGATCAAGCCCGCGACCGGATAGGCCATGAACACGGTTACAATAAAAACGAAAGCTATAAAGCGCATGGCAATATAATCTTAGTCTGAGATGAAAAATTCATTCTGACCGAAATATTTGTACCTTATCCCAAACTCTATTATATACTATCCACATAATATTAAATATAGCCATCATCAGAGCCAAACGCGCTGAGCCTGGAGTCAGTAAAATCGTTAGGTCAAATGGTGACGACGTGATTTCAATGCTAGCGATCAGGATGCTGATACACATTGAAGCCGTACTCGTCGCCCATAGCAAAATCTGCACCTTTGCCGTTCTTGCTGCTTCCGCGAAAAACCCAATCATAACCCCTATCGTCATCATGAGAAATTCCGGTAGTACAGATACATTGTCTGGATAATGGTATATGTTTATTCCGTAAAATATAAAAGCAAAAACTAAGAAATAGATAGACTTTGCTGCTGGGCTCCAGTTCGACACTTGCCATCTCTCGTAAAAAATGATGTCAGAATAGCCTATATGCCAAGTTTATTAAAAAATTTTCGAAGCAATGACTACAATTTTTGACAGCTGATGAAATCTTTTTCGATGGTCGCTACGATCAGGCTGAGTCGTTGTAAAGAAGTATAAGGGTGCATGCACGCTGCTACACGCAGTGTTTCCGGCACTAACGCAAGGGCAGAGCTTAGCCAAACTGCCAAACCCAAGCGCAAACGCAGGCGCGCATTTGCGCTCCTCTTCCGCTCCGGCTGGTTGCCGTCCAGCCCCTCCCGGCGGCCCCTTGCTGTTGCGAACCACGAGACCTCCCCGCTCGCGACACATATCGTCGGCCCTGATGCTGCCGGCATCGGGGGGATGATGTGCTCCGAGGATCGGAGCGTTCAGTCCTTTGCGGGCATGCTGTTGGCACGGGCGCGTGGGAAGTAGTTGTAGAAGGTATCCCGGTTGACCCCGAGCCGCTTGGCGATGTCGGCGACGCTGATCGTGCCGGCCGCCAGCATTGCCCGGGCCGCCTCGAGATCGGCCTCCTTTAGCTTCCTTGGCCGGCCGCCTTTGCGACCGCGCGCGAGCGCGGCCTTCAGACCCTCCATGGTGCGCTCGCGGTTGAGGTCGAGGAAGTACTCGGCCATGGCGCCGTGCATCTGCAGGGCGAAGCGGCCGTGGGCGGTCGCGGAGTCGAACTGCTCGGTGAGTGAGCGGAAGTGCACCTCCTTCAGGCGCAGACCGTCGATGGTGCGCATCATCTCCACCAGCGAGCGGCCGAGCCGATCGAGCTTCCACACCACGAGCACGTCCTCGGGCCGTAGGAAGGCGAGGGCGGCGTCGAACTCGGGCCGCCGGGTCCCGGCCTTACCGGACTTCTTCTCCTCGAACAGGCGCTCGCATCCGGCCTTGGTCAGCGCGTCGCGCTGGAGGTCGAGGTTCTGGTCGAGGGTCGAGACGCGGGCATATCCGACGAGCATGTCGGGACAGTGCCAAAAATACGTTTCTCCGGCAATAGAAAAGCCGACACGCTTTTCCGACAGGAACGGAGTCATTTGAGGCGGGTCCGAACGTGCTATTGCGCATTGTCGGGAAAACGATCGAATTGCCGACACGCGAACCGATAGGACAATTGTCTGGGTTGGGTGGAAAGCAGGCTTTAGACCTTCGTCCTGAAGCGTACGTTCCGCTGCCGAGCCATGCCAGCCATTCCGACAGCCATCAGCGGCTCTCGTAAGCGGCCGTCCAGAAACCTTGGGCGGGGCTGCAAGCTGCCCTTCGCGACGGCTACCAAGCGTGAGACTTCGCTCCCTGGCAGTCTATGACCAGCAACATTGCGTTAGTTAGTTGCGTGCAATCAATCTGTGCAAAGGCGCGTCTGATGCGCCGAGGGCGTCAGCGGAAAGTCTCCGACTGTCACCCAGCCTGGAGGATCGCGGTGCTCTTTTTCTCCGACCGGGGTACGTCCGCCAAGCTTGACGCACTCGACCGCTCGCAAGCGGTTATCGAGTTCGCGCTCGACGGCACGATCCTGACGGCGAATGGTAACTTCCTGAGCACCGTCGGCTATACGCTCACCGAGATCCAGGGCCAGCATCACGGCATGTTCGTCGAACCGACGGAGCGAGAGGGCGCGGCCTATCGCGAGTTCTGGGCCACCCTCGCCCGTGGCGAGTTCAAGGCCGCCGAGTTCAAGCGTGTCGCGAAGGGTGGGCGCGAGATTTGGTTGCAGGCGACCTACAATCCAGTGCTCGACCGCGCAGGTAAACCCAGCAAAGTCGTCAAGTTCGCGAGCGACATTACCGCCCAAAAGCTTCGGACCCTCGACCTCCAGGGCAAGTTTGCTGCCCTCGACCGCTCGCGCGCGGTGATCGAGTTCGATCTCAGCGGAACTATCCTCGCTGCCAACCAGAACTTTCTCGACACCGTCGGTTACACGCTGAACGAGATCGTCGGCCAGCATCACAGTCTGTTCGTCGATCCGGCTGAGCGCCAGAGTGCTGCCTATCGCACCTTCTGGGAGGCGCTGGCGCAGGGCGAGTTTCAGCGGGCGGAGTTCAAGCGCTTCGCTAAGGGCGGACGCGAGATCTGGCTGCAGGCGATCTACAACCCGATCCTCGATCCGGAGGGCAAGCCGTTCAAGGTGGTCAAGTTCGCGAACGACGTCACGGCCGAGAAGCTGCGCATGGCCGACATCCTGGGCCAGATCGCCGCGATCAACCGCTCGCAAGGTGTGATCCACTTCGACCTCGACGGCACCGTGCTCGACGCCAACGAGAACTTCCTCGCCGCGATCGGTTATCGGCTGGACGAGATCCAGGGCCAACACCACCGCATGTTCGTCGACCCAGGCTACGCTGGGACGCCTGAGTACCGACAACTCTGGGATAGCTTGCGGGCCGGCGCGTACCAGTCCGACGTGTTCAAGCGCGTGGCCAAAGGCGGCCGGGAGGTCTGGATCCAGGCGAGCTACAATCCGATCCTGGATATGAACGGCAGGCCGTTCAAGATCGTGAAGTACGCCACCGACATCACCGCCAAGATGGCAGCCCAGATCAGCGCCAGTGGGGCGGCGGGGCAGACCCTGTCGAGCGTGCAGAACGCGGCGGCCGCAGCTGAGGAGCTGAGTGCCTCGCTCGGTGAGATCTCGCAGAACCTCGTGCACTCCCGCGCGGAGGTGGATGCCATCCACGAGCGCGCTCAGGCGGCCGATCAATCGACCGTGCAGCTGAATGCGGCGACAGCCTCGATGACCGGCGTCGTTCAGTTGATCCAGGGGGTCGGCGAGCAGATCAATCTGCTGGCGCTGAACGCTACGATCGAGGCGGCCCGCGCTGGAGAAGCGGGCCGCGGGTTCGCGGTGGTCGCTGGCGAGGTGAAGAGCTTGTCGACCCAGGTCACTAAGGCGACGAGCCGGATCGCTCAAGACATTCAGTCGATGCAAGGCATTGCAGGGGACGTGGTGTCCTCGCTTGGCAGCATCGCGCGCTCGATCACCTCGGTGCGCGAAGCGGTCTCTGGCGTCACCTCGGCTGTCGAGCAGCAGGCCGTGGCGACGCGCGAGATCTCAGCGAGTATGCAGATCGCCTCGGAAGGCGTATCGGACATCGACCAGAACCTGCACGTGCTGGTGGGCTAAAGCATACACCCAGGAGGCCGGCTGTTGACGAGCTGCTGTCAGTAGCCTGAAAGCAGACCTTCCAAAGGCCA
>NZ_LHCD01000041.1:0-45527 GCF_001262595.1 Methylobacterium sp. ARG-1 | reverse complement strand
CCCGGGCAGCTCATTCAGCCCGGTCCAAAGCCAGCCGGTTAGGTCACGGCGGAATCGTCACGGCATGTCGGATCGCCGGCTCGCATCCCGTGGCGGGGAAGCCGCCGATCCGGTCCGCGTCGGTTCGGGGCTTGGGCCTCCGGCGATGCGTTGAGAGCCGCCCCCGCTCGGCCCGTTATCCTCTGGAAACCGCCGCGCCATTCGCGGATTCTCTTGCAGAGCAGCGCCGGCCATACGGATCCGGTGACGGGGGTTGGCGATGGCGCAGACGATCGATCGCGGGACGTTGGACCGGCTGATCGCGCTCGGTCGGGCGCGCGGGGAACTCACGGCGGGCGATCTCCAGGCCGCGCTTCCGGTCGACTACATGGATGTCGACACCCTGGTGCTGGTGATGCTGGAACTCGAAGCCGCGGGGGTTAGCGTCGAGCCGGAGGCCTTTGGGCCCCCCATCGACCGGCCGCTGCCCGGCGCGCTCACGCTTCCGGAGGCTGGCCCCGGGGTGCTGCCGCCGATCCTGCCCACGGGCGGGACGGGAGCCCCGGCGGCCGCGGCGGAGCGCGGGCCGGGCCCCGCCGCCCCGCCCGAGGGGGATCCGGACGGAAACCGGGCGGTCACCCGCGCCGTCGTCCTGGCGGGCCTGGCGACGGTGCTCATCCTCGGCGCCGTGCTGTTGATGCTGTGAGAACCGGCCGGAACGCTTCCGCGGCCGGCCCCGTTGGCCCCCGGCCTGAGGGATCACGAGGATAGACCCCGAACCATGCGTCAACGAGCCGACGGTACACTGGGCCTGCTGGTCACGGCCCTGCGCGAGAGCGCGGTGCATTTCGGGGCCCTGCTGACGCTGGCGCGAACCGAGATCGACGGCAACGTCCGGGCCATCGTGTCGCTGATTGCGATCGTCGGCACGATTCCCGTGCTGCTGATCGTCACCTTCTTCCTCGGGCTCGACGCGGTGGTGAAGCTGCTCGCCGTGCCGTTCGGCTCCGAGGCTCCGGCGGCGCTGATCGTCGCGGCGCCGTTCCTGGTCGTGGCCCTCGTGCTCGGCTGGTTCGGCCTGCGCCGGATGGCGCTGTCGAACCTCGAGCCGTGGCGGACCTGGCGGCAGGTGAAGCAAGACGCTCGCGAGGTCGTGCGGCCCCGGGCCTGACGGCCGTGAAGCGCGGGGCCGTCTACTGCGTCGGCGTGAGGATCGCGCTGAGGCCGGGCGCGAGCGGTACGTCGAGATAGCAGCGCAGGCCCTCGGCCTCGAAGACGAGGTCGACGATCCCGTCGAGTTCGCGCCGCACGCCGCCGGAGATGAGGCGTGTCCCAAAACCGGCCCGGGCCGGCGGGTGGACCGGCGGGCCGCCGCTCTCCTGCCAGGTGAGGCGCAGGCGCGGCATGCCCGCCTCCGTCGTGACGAGAGACCACGAGACCCGCACGCGTCCGCCCGGTGCCGAGAGCGCGCCGTATTTGGCGGCATTCGTGGTCAGCTCGTGGATCGTCATGCCCAAAGCCAGGACATGGCGTGGGGATAGCGCGACGTCCGGCCCGTCGAGGCCGATCTGGTCGCAGTCGGTGCGGTAGGGGCTCAGCTCGCTCTCCAACACCTCGCTCAGGGAGGCGCCGCTCCAATCCTCGCGGGTCAGAAGGTCGTGGGTCTTCGACAGGGCCAGGATCCGCGCCTCGAGGACGCCTTCGGCGCCGCGGGACTGGCGGGCCAGGGCCTGCACGGTGGCCAGCGTGTTCTTCACCCGGTGGTTCAGCTCGTGCAGCATCGTGACCTGCTGCGCCTGCAGGGCGCGGCCGCGGCGGATCTCGGCATGCAGCTCGTCGGTGTTGCGCTGGAGCGTGGACGCCATCGTGTCGAGCTTGCGCCCGAGGCGGCCGAACTCCGTCATGCCGCGCAGGCCCGTGCGGGCGGAGAGATCGCCGTCCTGCCAGGCCGCCGCGACCCGGAGCAGGCGATCGATCGGGCGGCGGATGAACATCCGTCCGGCCAGGAGCGCCGCGGCCAGCGCCAGGACCGCGCCGAGGGCGATCAGCACCAGGCCACGGCGGGTGGCGGCATCGATATCGGCGAAGGCCGCCGCGCTGTCGCGCCCGACCATGAGGCGCACCCCGGCAAGCGCCCCGTCCGGCATCGCCGTGGCGATGATCCGGGTTCGGCCGTCGATATCCTCGGCGATGCGCACCGCGCCGTCCCGGGCCGTCCGCAGCGCGGCGCGCTCCGGCGGGATCGGCTTGCCGATCCAGTCCGCTCCGTCCGGGCGACGCGCGATGATCAGGCCGTCGCGGTCCGTGACCGTGATAGCCGTCTCGGCCTGGTGCAGGGTCTGCTCCAGATGGTCGGACAGCCAGTCGAGATCCACGGCGGCCAGGAGGACCCCGGTGGCGGGGCCGTCGCTCTCGTCCCGGCGGGCCACCACCCGGGCGAAGTGGATCGAGGGCAGCTTCGACACGGTGCCCAGCGCGTAACCGCCGACCGCGAAGCCGCCCGCCTCCAGGGCGCGGCGGTGATAGGCGCGGGCGCCGGTCGAATAGGCTCCCGGCACCGAGCCGGCGCTGTCGCAGATTACGGTACCGTCGGGATCCGTAAGCGCGAGCAGGATGACGTGCGGAAGCCGGGCGGCGGACCGCTTCAGGTAGGCCGTGCAGGCAGCGGGGTCGCGCACCTGGACGGAGGTATCGCCGGAGATGAGATCGAGGGCCTGCCGCATCCGCTCGGAGAGCTGGGCGAAATCCTCCGCGGCGCCGCGGACGGTGGCGAGCGCATCGGCGCGCACCGCCGCATCGCGGCTCGCGCGCAGGGCGACCTCATTGTAGCCCTGGATCGCCAGCGCCGGGGTCAGCGCCAGCAGCACCAGCAGCAGGATGCGGGTGGTGAGCGACATCGGCGGTCAGTCGAGGCCCGCGATCATGGCGCGCACCCGGGCGACCAGGGCCTCGACCGGGAACGGCTTGGTCATCATGCGCATGCCGGGCTCGAGATGGCCGTTGCCGAAGGTCGCGTTCTCGGCATAGCCGGTGATGAACAGCACCTTCAGGTCCGGCCGGTCCGGGCGGGCGGCATCGACCATCTGCCGGCCGTTGAGGCCGCCGGGCAAGCCGACATCGCTGATCAGCAGGTCGATCCGCCCCGGCGCCCGCAGCAGGGCGAGGCCCGCTTCGGCATCCGCAGCCTGGAGCGCGGTGTATCCGAGGTCGCCCAGGACCTCGACGATCAGGTCGCGCACCACCGGATCGTCCTCCACCACGAGCACGGTCTCGCCACGCTCGGCCCGGTGCAGCTCGACGAAGCCGGGTTCTTCCGTCTCGGGCGGCGCGGCACCGTGGTAACGCGGCAGATAGAGCTTGACCGTGGTGCCGCAACCCGGCTCCGAATAGATCCGGACATGTCCGTCGGACTGCTTGGCGAAGCCGTAGATCATCGACAGGCCGAGGCCGGTGCCCTGGCCGAGGGGCTTGGTGGTGAAGAACGGATCGAAGGCCCTGGCGGCGATCTCGGGGCTCATGCCGGTCCCGGTATCGCTGACGCTGACGCAGACATACGCGCCCTCGTTCACCCCCGCGTTCTGGCGCGTATAGGCCCGGTCGAGCTGCGCGTTTCCGGTCTCGATCACAAGACGGCCACCCTCAGGCATCGCATCCCGGGCGTTGATGGCGAGGTTGAGCAGGGCGTTCTCGAGCTGGTGCGGGTCGCACAGGGTCAGCCACAGGCCGCCGGCCGTGACGATCTCGAGATGGATCCGTTCGCCCAGCGTGCGCCGCAGCAGGTCTTCCATGCCGGTGATCAGCGGGTTGGCGGCGGTCGGCTGCGGCTCCAGCGGCTGGCGCCGGGCGAAGGCGAGGAGGCGGTGGGTCAGGGCCGAGGCACGGTTGGCCGACGACAGGGCCGCCCGGGCGTAGCGCTCGATCGCGTCGGTGCGGCCCTGCTGGATGCGGGTCTGCATCAGGTCGAGGGAGCCGACGATGCCGGTCAGCAGGTTGTTGAAGTCGTGCGCGATACCGCCGGTGAGCTGGCCGATCGCCTCCATCTTCTGGGCCTGCAGCAATTGCTCCTCGACCCGGCGCTGCTCGGTGAGATCCCGCCCGACGATGTAGAACAGCCCGGTTCCGGGATCGGGCACCGCCGTCCACATCACGACGCGGCGCTCGCCCGCACGGGTCAGGACGCGGTCGACGAAGCCCATCACCGTCTCGCCGGCCGACAGGCGGCCCACCACATCGGCCATCTCGACGTGGTCCGCCGGATCGACGATGTCCAGGAACGGCCGGTCGAGCAGCTCCGCCTCGCTCCAGCCGAGCATGTGCGTCCAGGCCGGATTGACGGTCTTGAGGAAGCCGTCGAGGCCCGCCGTCCCCATCAGGTCGTTGGTCGTCTCCCACAGCCGGTCGCGCTCGCGGGTCCGCTGGGTGACCTCGGAGAGGAGCGCGGCCTCGACCCGCTTGCGGTCGGTGATGTCCTGCACGAAGACGTGGAAGCCGTCGACCGCCCCATCGGGACTCCGCCGGGGCAGGTAGCGGATCTCGGCGTCGCGGTGGCGCCCATCCTGGTGGGGCCAGGGGATCTCGAACCGGACGGCCTCGCCAGCGCGGGCGCGCTCGACATAGGGGCGCCGCAGCTCGAAGGCGGCGGGCCCGAGCAGCACGCGCACGTCTCGCCCCACGATCTCCGCGGCCGGACGGAAGAACCAGTCCTGATACGCCGCATTGGCGAAGCGGTAGATGTAGTCCCAATCGATGAAGGCGATGAGCACCGGCAGCGCGTCGGTGATGAGGCGCAGCTCGCGCTGGTTGGCCTCGGCCCGCTGCTCGGCGGATTTGTGGTCGGTGATGTCGCGCACCGCCCCGACGAAGCGGACCGGTTGCCCCGCGCCGTCGCGCTCGATCGCGCCCCGGCGGGCGATCCAGCGTTCCGCGCCGTCATCCGCCCGCCGGATCCGATAGGCGACGTCGGCATCGGTCAGGCCGGCGCCGCGGTCCGCCCACTGGGAGACGAAGCCGGCATCCTCCGGGATGACGAGGCGGGCGACCGCGTCGATCGGCAGCGTCTCCTGCTCGGCCAGCCCGTACAGGCGGAAGAAATGCGGCGTGGCGTGGATGACGTTCCGGTCCAGATCGATGGAGAACACGCCGACGCCGCCGGCCTCCTGCGCCCGGCGCAGGCGCGTCTCGGAGGTGCGCAGCGCCGCCTCGGCCCGGACCTGGGCACCGATCTCGGTGTTGACGCCGAACCAGCGCACCACCTGGCCGGAGGCGTCGCGCAGCGGCACGATCCGCGTCAGGAACGGCCGGAACACGCCGTCGGCCCCGCGCAGGGGGAAGACCATCTCGAACGGCTCGCCGGTGGCAATCGAGGCGGCCCAGACCGCCGTCACTCGCGGCAGCGCCTCCGGGTCGTGGACGCTCTGCCAGCCCCATCCGGCCATGGCCGCCTGCGTGGTCCCGCAGTAATCGAGCCAGCGCCTGTTGTACCAGTAAAGATAGCCGTCGCTGCGGGCGAGCCAGCACAGGATCGGGAGGTGGTCGGCGAGCCGGCGGAACTCGGAATCGTCGATCCGCGCCGGATCGGGCTCGGGCAGGATCGCGTCGATCCGAGCGGGCGCTTGCCAGAACGCGCGCGCGAAGGCGGTCTCGTCCCGCGGCGGCGCCTCGGTCGCGGCCTCCGCCCGAGCCGTAGCGAGCGCGGAGCGCAGGCGGGCGACTTCGTCCTCAAGGGCGCCGTTGCGGCGCCGGAGAGCCTCAGCCTCATCAGCGCTCAGGGTGCCGCTCACGGCCTGCGAGCCGTGCGGAATCGCCCGGGCACGGCCCGCGACACCGAGAGAATGCAATCGAAGGCTGTACGCCGGCTCATCTCGGCCTTGTTGCAGAACCGGCCGACGCTCGCCAGCCCGAACGCGGGCTCGGACTCGCTTCGCGGGCGGCCTTAATGTTCGCGGCTGCGCGTGGCCCCGGCCACGGGGCGCAAATGCAGGAAGCTGCGCTCGCCGGTGGCGGCCTCGGCCACGTGCTGGATCGTGTCGAGCAACTCGGTGACGGCCTGGGGCGCGGCCGGGCGGAACTGCGCCTTCGGCTCGACCCAGCGCTTCTGCGTGCGCCTCGCGGCGATCTGCGCCTCGCTCAGCGCATCGAAATCCCGGCGTCGAGTCATGGCTCAGCCCTCCGCCCGGGACTGTGTCGGCCCATGGTTGACGAAAGGTTAACAGGACCTCGCCGCCGTCGCCCGAAGGCGCACGGGCGAGGGGAGGGCCGGGGCGCACGCGCCCTAGAGCGGGCCGGCCCGAGCCGCCAAGGCCCGCGCCAGCTTGAGCAGCACCGCACGGATATGCGCACGAAGCGGAGTGTCGTCGTCCATGCGTCGATCAACGGCGCAACTGGCGAAAACGTTTCACGATCAGGCCGTTGGTGCGCGTCGCTGCGCCAAAGCTCGACCGTAAGGAGAGCCCGCACGGCCGCCGGCCGATCCGGCCGTGACGCTGCGATCAAAGAACCCGCCGCGGCAGGGCCGGGCGGGTCAAAGGTGATCTCGTCTCGGAGAAGGCCCGACGCTAGACGCCGCGCCCTGTGAGCGCATCCCCCATCCGAGGGACACAAGCCACACAATTTAGCGATCGCGATCCGCATCAGCCGAGAAGCCCGCCCCTCAGCCCCCGAACGCCCGGGGCGGGAGGCCCGCCACGCCGACATCGAGTTCGAACAGCGCCCCCGCGGACGGCTCGTGCTCGACACCCCGCGACGCCGACGTGACGAACAGCCGGTCGAGCCCGGGCCCCGCGAAGGCGCAGCTCGTGATGTTGGTGGCCGGCAACGAGATCGCCCGCACGAGACGCCCCTCCGGATCGACCCGGCTGATCCGGCCCGCCCCCCAATGGGCGATCCAGAGGCAGCCCTCGGCATCCGTGGTCATCCCGTCGGGCCAGCCCCAGGCCTCCGGAAAGCGCAGGAATTCGCGCTTGCCCGTCAGGCTGCCGTCGGCGGCGAGATCGAAGGCGAAGACAGTCCGGGCGGCGCTGTCGCTGTGATAGAGGATCCGGCCGTCGTGGCTGAAGGTCGGACCGTTGGCGACGCCGTAATCGCCGTCCATCCGCTGCCAGGTCAGGTCGGGATCGAGCCGGTGCAGGGCGCCCGAGATCGCGGTCTCGGCCTGGTGCATGCTCCCCGCCCAGATCCGGCCGGCATAGTCGACCTTGGCGTCGTTCAGGCGGTTGTCCGGATAGTCCGGCTCGGGATTTCCGATCGGCGTGACCTGGTCCGCCTCCAGATCGAACACCGCGAAGCCGCTCTTCAGGCCAATCACGAAGTCGCGCCGGCCGGCCCGGGGGATGATCCAGCCGATCGGCTCCGGGAACGGGCGCGTGCCGGTCTCGCCGCTCGCGAGGTCGAGCCAGCGCAGGGCGGGCGCCTCGATATCGACCCAGAACAGCCGCCCCCGGTCCGGCACCCAGACGGGTCCCTCGCCGAGCCGGTCGCGCTCGGCGCGGGCGACGACGCGAAACTGTGCCTCCATGGGATCGCCTTCTCTCGAGCGCCGGCCGCCTGACATCAACGACTTGGAGCGACTTCCGATGGCGGCGCGACCGGGAACCGCTCCGGCCCGCCGCCTCACGCCGCATCGCGGATGGCAGCCGATCACATGCGGTCGGAGGCGCCCCGACCCGGCCGGCTGCCCCACAAAGCGAAGAACAGGACGTAGAGCTCGCAGGCGGCGGTGATCAGGAAGGAATGCTGCAGGCCGAACCGGTCGGCGGCCCAACCCTGCACCACCACCAGGGAGCCCCCAGCGATCGCCATGATCAGCAAGCCCGCGCCTTCCTCGGTCAGCGGGCCGAGGCCGCGGATCCCTAAGGTGAAGATCGTCGGGAACATGACCGCGTGGAACAGCCCCACGGAGATCAGCGCCCACATCGCCAGCGGCCCCGTCGCGAAGGTCGCCACCAGCATCACCGTGAAGGCCGCGATGGCGGCGCCGGCCAGGACGGTCTCGGCGGACCGCCCCTGCATCAGGTAGCTGCCGACGAAGCGGCCGACCATCATCCCACCCCAGAGCAGGAACAGGTAGCGCGACGCCTCCGTATGCGTGAGGTTGCCGATCTCCGGCTGCGAGACGAAGTTGATGAACAGGTTCGACACGCCGATCTCGGCGATCAGGTAGATGAAGATCGCCGGCACGCCGAATACGAGGTTGCGGTGGCGCCAAAGCGACAGGCCCGCGCGCTCGGCCTTGGCGGCGCGCTTCGTGGCGCCTCCCGCACCGATGGCGGGCAGCGGGAAGCGGGCGATCACCACGGCAAGCACGACGAGGATCGCCGCCACGATCAGGTAGGGGAGTTGCACGGACTGCGCGTCGGCGAGCCGCTCGGCCGGGCTGAGGGTGGCGCCGGCCGCGACGTTGCCCGAGGCGGAGCGACCAAGGATCAGGTAGCCGCCGAACAAGGGCGCCAGGGTCGTGCCGAACGAGTTGAACGCCTGGACGAGGTTGAGGCGCGCCGGGGCGGTCTCCGGCGGTCCGACCACGGCCACGTAGGGGTTGGCGGCGACCTGAAGCAGGGTGATGCCGCTCGCGATCACGAACAGGGCGGTGAGCGTGATCGCGTACGAGACCTGATGGGAGGCCAGGACCATGCCGAGCGTGCCCAGCGCCATGATGCCAAGGCCCACCACCAGCGCGCGCTGATAGCCGATGCGCTCGATCAGCTTCGCCGCCGGGATCGAGGCCACGAAATACGCGATGAACCACACCGACTCGATCAGCGTGGTCTGCGTATAATCGAGATCGAACACGCTCCGGAGATGAGGGAGCAGCGTGTTGTTGATGACCGTGATAAAGCCCCACATGAAGAAGAGGCTTGCGAGCAGCGAGAGGGCGGGGCGGTAGCTGCCCTGATCGCGCGTCGCGGTCCTCGCCGCGGGCGCTCCGATGCTCGCGATCGGTCCTGCCATCAAACGTTTCCCCTCATCGAGGCCGCCTTGCCGGGCCCCTTGTTGTGGAATTCATTTGTATGAGTATATAGCGGAATTGCGGACGTCAACCGCGGCACCCGTGAGGGCCGGCGCATGGTCGGCCAGGCGGGAGCGAGCGTCTTGAGGGGGGGGGAGCGGATGCGTGAAGTCGGAGCTGTCGCGCTGGGCGCCTGCGCGGCGATCCCTGCGGTCGCCCAGGCATCCGAACCGGTCCGGACCGTGTTCGGCACCCTGCCGGACGGGCGCACGGTCGAAGAGGTGACGCTCGCCAACGGCAAGGGGGTCACCGCCCGGGTGATCTCCTGGGGCGCCCTGCTGCGGACCCTCGAAGTCCCGGACCGTGCCGGAAAACCCGCCGACATCGTCCTCGGCTACAAGGATCTCGCCAGCTACCTGGCCAAGCCCAACTATTTCGGGGCCAGCATCGGCCGCTACGCGAACCGGATCCGGGCCGGCCGCTTCACGCTCGACGGCCAGACCTACGCGCTCGCGACCAATGACGGTCCCAACACCTTGCACGGCGGCACCGCCGGCTTCGACAAGCGGCTCTGGACCATCACCGAGGTCAAGGGCGGCGCCACGCCGTCGGTCACCCTGCGTTACGTCAGCCCCGACGGCGAGGAGGGGTATCCCGGTACGCTCACGGTCACGGCGACCTACGCGCTGGACGCCGCCAATACGCTGACCGTCACCTATCAGGCGACCACCGACAAGCCGACCATCGTCAACCTGACCAATCACAGCTTCTTCAATCTCGCCGGCGAAGGTTCGGGGCGATCGATCCTGGACAACATCCTGACCATCCCGGCCGAGCGCTACACCCCGGTCGACGCCACGCTGATCCCCACGGGCGAGCATGTCTCGGTGGCGGGCACGCCGTTCGACTTCCGCACACCGACCGTGATCGGGTCGCGCATCCGCGACGGGCGGGACATCCAGATCGTGCGCGGGCGCGGCTACGATCACAACTGGGTCGTGACCGACAAGCCGACCGCCGAGCCGCACCTCGTGGCCCGGGTCGAGGACCCCGCATCGGGCCGGGTCCTCGAGGTCGCCAGCAACCAGCCCGGCGTCCAGTTCTACGCGGGCAACTTCCTCGACGCGACAGCGGTGGGCAAATCCGGTCTCGCTTACCGGCAATCGGATGCCCTGGCGCTCGAACCCGAGTTGTTCCCTGACACGCCGAACCAGCCGGCCTTCGGCTCGGCCCGGCTCGACCCGGGCGCGACCTATCGGAACGTCATCACTTACCGCTTCTCCACCAGCTCCGCCCACCGGACCCACGAGAAATGACCGATCACCCGAAGACCCGGCCCCTGCGTTCGCGCGCCTGGTTCGACAACCCCGACAATATCGACATGACGGCGCTCTATTTGGAGCGCTACCTGAACTTCGGACTGAGCCTGGAGGAGCTGCGTTCGGGCAGGCCGATCATCGGCATCGCCCAGACCGGGTCCGACCTGTCGCCGTGCAACCGGCACCACCTTGTCCTGGCGGAGCGCGTGCGCGAGGGCATCCGCGAGGCCGGCGGCATCGTGCTCGAATTCCCGGTCCATCCGATTCAGGAGACCGGCAAGCGGCCCACCGCCGGCCTCGACCGCAACCTCGCCTATCTCGGCCTGGTCGAGCTCCTGTACGGGTACCCCCTCGACGGCGTGGTCCTGACCACCGGTTGCGATAAGACCACCCCGGCCTGCCTGATGGCGGCCGCCACCGTGAACATCCCGGCCATCGCCCTGTCGGTCGGCCCGATGCTGAACGGCTGGTACAAGGGCCAGCGCACCGGTTCCGGGACCATCGTGTGGCGCGCGCGCCAGATGCTGGCCGCCGGGGAGATCGACCACGAGGGCTTCATCAAGCTCGTCACCTCGTCCGCCCCCTCCACCGGCTACTGCAACACGATGGGTACGGCGACGACCATGAACGCGCTCGCCGAGGCGCTCGGCATGATGCTGCCGGGCTCGGCGGCGATCCCGGCGCCCTACCGCGACCGGCAGGAAGTCGCCTACCGCACGGGCAAGCGCATCGTCGAGATGGTGGTTGAGGACCTCAAGCCGACCGACATCCTGACCCGCGAGGCGTTCCTCAACGCGATCGTCCTCAACTCGGCGATCGGCGGCTCCACCAACGCCCCGATCCACCTGGCCGCGCTCGCCCGCCACGCGGGGGTCGAGCTCGACATCGCCGACTGGCAGACCCACGGCCTCGACGTGCCGCTCCTGGTCAACCTGCAGCCGGCGGGCGAGTATCTCGGCGAGGATTATTACCGCGCGGGCGGCCTCCCGGCGGTGGCCGCGCAGCTGATGCGGCGCGGGCTGCTCCACGAGAACGCCCTGACGGTGAACGGCCGCACCATCGGGGACAATTGCCGCGGCGCGGTGATCGAGGACGAGGATGTGATCCGGCCGATCGACCGGCCGCTGAAGGAGGCCGCGGGCTTCCTGGTGCTGCGCGGCAACCTGTTCGACGCGGCGATCATGAAGACCAGCGTGATCGGCGAGGAGTTCCGCGAGCGCTACCTGTCGAATCCCGAGGATCCGGAGGCGTTCGAGGGCCGGGCCGTGGTGTTCGACGGTCCGGAGGATTACCACCACCGGATCGACGATCCGGCGCTGGCGGTCGACGAGAACAGCATCCTGATCATGCGCGGCGCCGGCCCGGTCGGCTATCCGGGTGCGGCGGAAGTGGTGAACATGCGCCCGCCCGCCTACCTGATCCGCTCAGGCGTGCACGCGCTGCCCTGCCTGGGCGACGGGCGGCAATCCGGCACCTCGGCCTCGCCCTCGATCCTCAACGCCTCGCCCGAGGCGGCGGTGGGCGGCGGCCTCGCGCTGCTGCGCACCGGCGACCGGGTGCGGATCGACCTGAAGCGCGGCACCGCCGACATGCTGCTCGACGCGGACGAGATCGAGCGCCGGCGCAAGGCCCTGGAGGAAGCCGGGGGATACGCCTATCCGGCATCCCAGACCCCGTGGCAGGCGATCCAGCGCGCAACCGTCGGGCAGATGCACACCGGCGCGATCCTAGAGGGCGCCGAGCGCTTCCAGCGGATTGCTCAGACCAACGGCGTCCCGCGGGACAACCACTGACGAGAAGCCCCGCCGCCATCCCGGCGGCGGGGCTCACGCCTTCAGCGAGAGCTCGGTGTCGGCGAGTGCCAGGCGGACGAGCTCGGTCATCGCCGCACGCGCCGCCGCGGGATCCCCGGCCACGATCGCCTCGTACAGGATCCGGTGGTCCGGCATCGGGTCACGGGGCAGGGCGCTGCGACGCTGCTTGAAGATCGTCGTCCAAGTCACGGCGGCCGCGATGGAACTCGACAGGGCCATCAGCGGCCCGTTGCGGGCCGCTTCCAGGATCGTGTTGTGGAACGACTGGTCGGCGGCCCGCCCGATCTCGGTGGCGAGGCCGTAGCGGCCCATCTCCTCCAGGGCGTGCCCCATCCGGGAGATGTCGAGCCCCGAGCGCCGCTCGGCCGCCAGGGCCGCCGCCGCCGGCTCGACGATCATCCGCAGTTCGAACAGGTCGCGGATGAACGTTTCGCTGGGCTCCGCCTCGAAGGCCCAGGCGAGGATGTCGGGATCGAGCAGGTTCCAGCGGCTGCGCTGGGTCACCCGGGTCCCCGTGCGGGGCCGGCTCTCGACCAGCCCCTTGGCGCTCAGGATGCGCACCGCCTCGCGATAGGCGGTGCGTGAGACCTTCAACTGCTCCGAGAATTCAATCTCGCCGGGCAGCACGTCTCCCGGCGCGTACCGGCCGGCCAGGATCGCGACGCCGAGATCACGGGCGACCGAGCCGTGAATGCGGCGCGAGCCCGAGGCCAGCGGCAGCTTGATATCCTCGTACCCAGGATCCCCCCTCACCCGACACCTCCAGTCCGAGCCGCCAGGACGGGGCAGGATCGCCGCGATCGTACCTGGAAGTTGTAGGAGCGCAAGCGCCGACACCCGCAGGCATCATAGTGCCGAGACGCTTGCAGCCACTGCACAACTGCTCTAAGTTATTTGTATGAGTAAAGAGCTGAGTGTGAGCGCGGAGATTCGCGGCGCGATCCTGATCGGCGCCGAGGCGGCGACCACGACCGATACGTTCCGGGCCGTCGATCCCGCAAGCGGGGCGGCGTTGGAGCCGGCCTTCTCGGCCGCCGGGCCGGAGCAGGTCGAGGCCGCCTGCGCGCTTGCGGATGCGGCGTTCCCGAGCTTTTCCGAATCGACTCCCGAGCTGCGCGCCGGCTTCCTGGAGACCGTCGCGCAGGCCGTGGGCGATCTCGGCGAATCGCTGATCGCGCGGGCCATGGCCGAGACCGGGCTGCCGCGGGCCCGGCTCGAGGGGGAGCGCGCCCGCACCATCGGCCAGCTGCGTCTGTTCGCGCATGTCATCCGCGCGGGCCACTGGGTCCAGGCCACGATCGATCCGGCGCAGCCCAAGCGCACGCCTCTGCCGCGTCCCGATCTGCGTCGGCGCCACGTCGCCCTCGGCCCGGTTGCCGTGTTCGGCGCCAGCAACTTCCCGCTCGCCTTCTCGGTAGCCGGGGGTGACACCGCCTCGGCGCTGGCCGCCGGCTGCCCGGTCGTGGTCAAGGGCCACCCGGCCCATCCCGGAACCGGCGAGCTGGTGGCCCGGGCGGTCCGGGCGGCCGTCGCGGCCAGCGACCTGCATCCGGGCGTGTTCTCCTATCTGCCGGGTCCGTCGAACGTCCTCGGAACGGCGCTTGTCGCCGATGCGCGGATCAAGGCGGTGGGCTTCACCGGCTCGCGCGGGGGCGGCCTCGCCCTGATGCGGGTGGCGGCGGGACGCCCCGAGCCGATCCCGGTCTATGCCGAGATGAGCGCGGTCAATCCCGTCCTGCTGCTGCCCGGCGCCTTGCGGGCGCGGAGTGCCGCGCTCGCGACCGGCTTCGTCCAGTCCCTGACGATGGGGTCGGGGCAGTTCTGCACCAATCCAGGCCTGCTGATCGGTATCGCGGGTTCCGACCTCGACGCCTTCGCGGAGGCTGCCGCGGCGGCGATCCGCGAGAGCGCGCCGCACGCGATGCTGACCGCCGACATCCGCACCCGCTTCGAGCGCGGCGTCGCCGAGATGGCGGCCCGCCCGGGCGTGACCGTGGCGGCGCGCGGGGCGACGGCCGGCCCGGGCGGTGCGCCCGCGGCCCTGCTGCGCACCGACGGTGCGCGGTTCCTGGCGGATGCCAGCCTCACGGAGGAGATGTTCGGCCCCGCCGCGATCCTGGTGGCGGCCGCGGATCTCGACGAGGTCAAGCGCATCATCGCGGCGCTCCCGGGCCAGCTCACCGCGACGCTGCATCTCGACCGCGCCGACGAGCACATCGCCGCCGGCCTGGTCCCGGCGCTGGCCCGCAAGGCCGGCCGGATCCTGGCCAATGGCTGGCCCACCGGCGTGGAGGTGGCGCCCGCGATGGTCCATGGCGGGCCGTTCCCGGCGACGTCCGACGGGCGCAGCACCTCGGTCGGCACCCTGGCGATCGAGCGCTTCCTGCGACCGGTCTGCTACCAGGACCTGCCCGACGCGCTGCTGCCGCAGCCCCTGCGCCCGGACAATCCCTGGCATCTCACCCGCAGGGTCGACGGCACCATCAGCCCGGCCTTCGACCGCTGACGCGCCGGCGCGCGGCACACCTGAATCTGAGCCGGCCCGATGAAGGCCGGCCCTGGGAGAACCGAGATGGGGCAATCACTTCTACAATTCCGCGCGCCCGACGGGCGGCGGGGTGTAGCGATCCTGCAGCGCGGCGTGGCGCGGGTCGTGGTCGGCGCGGACAGCGTCCTCGACCTGGCCCGGCGGGCCCTGGCGGCGGGCGACAGCCTAGCCGAGACGGCAACCCGGCTCGGCCTCGGTGACACCGTGGATCTCGACGCCGTGCGGCTGCTGCCGCCGGTCGATCATCCGGATCCCGCGCATCTGCTGCTCAGCGGCACCGGCCTGACGCATCTCGGCTCCGCCGAGGGTCGCGACAAGATGCACCGCGCCGCGGCGGCGGACCAGGCCCCGACCGATTCCATGCGGATGTTCCAGATGGGCGTGGAGGGCGGCAAGCCCGCCCCGGGCGAGTCCGGGGTCCAGCCCGAATGGTTCTACAAGGGCGACGGCGACGCGATCGTCGGCACCGGCGAGCCGCTCCTGTCGCCCGCCTTCGCCCTCGACGGCAGCGAGGAGCCCGAGATCGCCGGCATCTACCTGATCGACGCGGACGGTACGCCGGTGCGCCTCGGCTTCGCCCTGGCGAACGAATTCTCGGACCATGTGACCGAGCGCGGCAATTACCTGTGGCTCGCCCATTCGAAGCTTCGTCCGGCAGCGCTCGGCCCGGAACTGTGGCTGGGGGCTCTGCCCGCCGATGTGCGCGGCTCCAGCCGCATCCGGCGCGACGGCGCCGTGCTGTGGGAGAAGCCGTTCCTCTCGGGTGAGGCGAACATGTCCCACACGATCGAGAACCTCGAGCGGCACCACTTCAAATACCCCCAGTTCCGCCGCCCCGGCGACCTGCACGTCCACTTCTTCGGCACCGCGACCCTGTCGTTCACCGACGGCATCACGGCGCGGCCTGGGGACGTGTTCGAGATCGAGGCGGCCCCCTTCACCCTGCCGCTGCGCAATCCCCTGGCGGTGGCGCCCGCCCGCGACCTGTCCGTGAAGGTTCTCTGAGATGTCGGCTTCGAACGGGACGATCCGCATCGGGCTGGTCGGCGTCGGCAAGATCGCCCGCGACCAGCACCTGCCGGTCATCGGTGCTTCGCCGGACTACACCCTGACCGCCGTGGCGAGCCGCGAAGGCCGTTACGAGGGGGTGCCGAACTACCGCACGCTGACCGAGATGCTGGCGAGGCAGCCCGACCTCGACGCGGTCGCCCTGTGCCAGCCGCCGCAGGTGCGCTTCTCCGCCGCCCTCGAGGCGATCGAGGCCGGGCGGCACGTCTTCCTGGAGAAGCCCCCCGGGGCGACCCTGGCGGAGGTCGGGATCCTGGTCCAGGCCGCGCGGGCGCGGGGCGTCAGCCTGTTCGCCAGCTGGCACTCCCGCTACGCCCCCGGCGTCGAGCCGGCGCGGCAGTGGCTGTCGGGCCGCCGGATCCGGTCGGTGGCGATCGCCTGGATGGAGGATGTCCGGCACTGGCATCCGAATCAGGCCTGGATCTGGCAGGCCGGGGGCATGGGCGTGTTCGATCCGGGGATCAACGCCCTGTCGATCGCCACGCACATCCTGCCGCCCTTCTTCCTCACCGGCGCGACCCTCTCGGTCCCGGAGAACCGGCAGGCGCCGATCGCCGCCGACCTGAGCTTCGCCGACGCCGCCGGCACCTCGATCCAGGCGGTGTTCGACTGGCGCCAGACCGGCCCGCAGACCTGGGACATCCGCGTCGACACCGAGGACGGCCTGCTGATGCTCTCGGAAGGCGGCGGCGTCCTCACCATCGACGGCAAGCCGCAGCCGCTGCCGCCGGAGGCCGAATATCGCGGCCTCTACGACCGTTTCGCCGCCCTCGTCCGATCCGGCACGAGCGACGTCGACCTGAACCCGCTGATCCACGTCGCCGACGCCTTCCTGCGCGGCGAGCGCCGCACCGTGGAGGCCTTCACGGACTGACCGGAGGGATCCCGGCGGAACACCAACGCGACAGAGCCAATCAGGGCCGCGCGTTACTAAGGGGGAGTCACTGTTATGGGAAAGTACACGCGATGGGCGGCGCTTGCATTGTGCGCCGCGACGCTCTCGGGGGGCATCCGCTCGGCCGACGCTCAGGATGCCGACGCGCCTGACGGCGGGCCGAGCTTGGTGAACCCGGGCCCGAAGGCGAGCCCGGCCGCGAAGGCCAAGTATCGGGCGAATCGCGCGCGGCGGCGGACCATCCGCGAGTCGCGGAGCGCGGCCGGCGCCAGCAGCGCGGCGGCCTCGATCGACGTGCAGGGCAACAGCGCGACACCGCCCGGCCTGCCGCCAGGGACGTTCTATCTCGGCAACGGGATCAGCATGATCCTGAACTACACCGGCGAATTCGCCGCGAACCCGTCCGGCGGCATCCGGCAGGGATCGGCCTATGCCGGCCAGGTCGTGTTCGGTCTCGACGCCGACCTTGGCCGGCTCGCCGGGATCGACGGTGGCTCGTTCCACACCATCGTGACCCAGCGTCACGGCCGCAGCCTTGCGCAAGACCGCATCGGCTTCGACGGAAGCGTGCAGGAGATCTACGGCGGTGGCCAGACGGCGCACCTCACCTCGGTCTCTTACGAGCAGAAGCTGTTCGACAACCGCCTCGACATCGAGGTCGGCCGCCTATTGGCCAATCCGAACTTCCTTGGCTCGCCGCTCTATTGTAATTTCCAGAACAACGCAACCTGCGGCGCACCGAAATCGATCTTCAAGCTGACAAACTTCACCTATTGGCCGATCTCAACCTGGGGCGCCCATGCCAAGGCCTGGCTCACCGACAAGGTGTTTGTCCATGCCGGCGTCTACGAGGTGAATCCCCGCGACCAGCAGCCCAACCAGAACGGCATCGACTGGTCGACCCGGGGCGCCACCGGCGTCTTGATCCCGGTGGAGGCGGGCTACTCGACCAATTTCGGCAACGACCCGCTCCCGCGCAACTACAGTGTCGGCGTGGTCTTCGATCAGTCCGATTATAAGGATCCGGTCTACGACGTGCGCGGCGGCCTGCGCGTGTTCAGCGATCTCGACCCGCTGACGCGGTTCGGTCGGTCGGCGGTCTATGCCCGGTTCGACCAGATGGTGTGGCGTCCGGATCCGACCAGCGCGCAAGGCCTGTCGGTGTTCGGCGTCGCGTTGGGCGGCACCGGTGGGCGGCAGATCCAGGATTACTTCCTAGAGGGCGGCGCCGTCCTGACCGGCACCTTCCCGGGCCGGCCCTACGACACCCTCGGGTTCGTGTTCGCCATGGAGAAGCTCTCGCCCCTCGGCTCGGCCGGGATCCGGGCGGCCCGGGCTTCCTACGGGCTGAGCAGCCGCAACGTCGACACGCTGCAGACCATCTTGGAGCTGAGCTACGGCATCCAGCTCACCCCGGCGGTGCGGCTGATGCCGAACCTGCAATACGTGATCGGCCCGGATCAGACCCGCTTCCCGCTCCGGCCAAAGCCGATCCCGGACGCCTTCGTCATCGGCGCGAAGCTCTCGGTCGACCTGTTCACGCTGGGCGGCCTGGCCAAGGGCCCCGGAAGCCTCTGACCCCAGGCGCATCACGACACCGCCCGCGACTCCGCCCTCGGCGCGCGCGCGGGCGGATGTGTCAGCCGATCGGCGCGCGCGGAAGGCTCCGCGCGCGCCGATCGCGTTTCAGCGGGGCGCGCTCTGCGCGGGCAAGGAGGGGGGGGCCCGAATATCCCACGCCCCGGCCCGCGCGTGGAACCACGCCCCCGGTCGCAAGTTGTCCAGCAGATTGTAGCTGTTCTAATTCGCAAGAGAGAACGGCACGCCGCCGAACCGACATGGAGCATCCGACATGGCCAGCGCGAACTGCGAGAGCTGCAAGTTCTTCGACGAGCACAAGGGCAACGGCGCGAGCGCCCAAGGCGATGCCGGCCTGTGCCGCTTCAACCCGCCGGTCAGCCAGCCGGCTCCGGAATCCAAGGGCCTGTGGCCGGTCGTCACGACCAACGATTGGTGCGGCCACTTCACGGCCGAGATGACCGCAGCCGAGTAAGCCCAGCGGCCCGCACCGTCGCGGCGCAGAGGCTGCGGCGATGGTGAGGCTGGAGGCGACCCCTTCGACACCGTCGGACGATCAGGGCCAGCCGCCGAGGCTGGCCCTTTTTCGTGCGCCCAATCCCGGGCGCGCGCTCAGGATGAGGCGCGGGACCGCCCGAGCGCGATCAGCGGAGTCGGGCTCGGCAGCAGGGCCGGCCCGACAGCACGATCGATCTCCGAACAGACCCATCGGAGGCATCCGGTTCTCTCTCGAAGCCGAGCGATGGATCGAACCCGCGTCGGAAGCGGGCCGCACGTCCTATTGGGCGGCCATTCGCCAGCGGAGCGCTCGGAACGCGAGATGAAAACACGCTTCCAATCGGCGTTTGCGAGGAGAACATTTTTCTATTCGCGACGAATTCGAAAAGCGGTTTCATTGACGTTGTGCAGTGCAGCCAGCAATTCTAGCGGCCTATTCGGATAACCGGTCGCGTCACTGCCGCTCGTCATCGAGCAGGACGGCCCGGCATTGTCGCAAGGCTTCTGCAATGACACGACCGAGACTCGTCGGGCTGAGCGCGAATGTTCAGCGCCCGTCCAAGACCCGCACGCTGGTCGACGCGGTGCTGCACGAGGCCTGCGCCCAGGCGACGTTCGACGGGCGCATCTTCGACTTCGTCGATGCCGGCTCCGGGCTCGGGGCCGCCTGGACCCGCGATCAGCTGCCGCTGCCGGCCCGCCGCGTGCTCGACGCGATCGAGGAGGCGGACGGGCTCGTGGTCGGCTCGCCGGTCTACAAGGGGGCCTATACCGGCCTGTTCAAGCACCTGTTCGATCTGGTCGATCCCACCGCGCTGGCCGGCAAGCCCGTGGCCATCGTCGCCACCGGCGGCGGCGCGCGCCATGCCCTGGTGGTCGAGCACGCCTTCCGGCCGCTCTTCGGCTTCTTCGGCGCGCTGCAGATCCCGACCGCGGTCTACGCGTCCGACGCGGATTTCAGCGACGGCGTGCTGGTCGAGGCCGGCGTGCGCGCCCGCGCCGCGGAGGCCGGCGCCCAGCTCGCCGCCCTGCTGCTGCACCGGGCGGCCGCGACGACCGGCCCGGCCGAACTCGCCGCCGCCGAGTGAGCCCGGCGATGCTCGCCCGCCGCACCTTCCTGGCCGCGTCCCTTGCGGCCGTTCCGGCTCTGCGGGGCGCTCGCGCGGCCGAGCCCGGCCTGCTGCGCATCGGCTACCAGAAGAACGGCATCCTGGTGGTGGCCAAGCAGCAGGGGATCATCGAGCGGCGCCTGGACTCCCTGGGCCACCGGGTACGCTGGGTCGAGTTCTCGTTCGGTCCGCCCCTGGCCGAGGCTCTGTCCGTCGATGGGCTGGACTTCGGCCTGCTCGGCGACGCGCCGCCGATCTTCGCCCAGGCCGGGCGCTCCAACCTCGTCTACGTGGCGGCCCAGGAAGGAGGCGGTTCCGGCGCCGGGATCCTCCTGCCCAAGGGCTCGACCCTGCGCAGCCTCGCCGACCTGAAGGGCAAGCGTGTCGCCTTCGCCAAGGCGACGAGCGCGCACAACCTCACGGTGGCGGCCCTGGAGAAGGCGGGGCTGAGCTACACCGATATCGAGCCGGTCCTGCTGGCGCCGGCCGATGCCGCGGCGGCCTTCGCCCGCGGCAGCATCGACGCCTGGACGACCTGGGACCCCTATCTCGCCATCGCCGAGGAGCAGGACGGCGTGCGCGTGCTGGCCCTGGCCAGCGCGATCACCCCGCAGAACAATTTCCTCGTCGCGAACCGGGCCTTCGCGGAGACGCACGGCCCGGTGCTCACCGCGGCGATCGACGCGCTGGGCGAGGTGGCGGCTTGGTGCCGGCAGAACCGCGGCGACGTCGCCGCGATCCTGTCGCAGGGCACCGGCGTGCCGCTGCCGGCCACCCGCCGGGCGGTGGACCGCAACGATTTCGTGATCGGACCGATGACCGCGCGCGTCACCGCCGAGCAGCAGGCCATCGCCGACCGGTTCTACGCCCTGAAGCTGATCCCGAAGCCGATCCACGTCGCCGACGCGGTCTGGACGGCACCCGCCCGCAATGGCTGAGCGCATGTCCGATCGACCGTCCTCCCCAAGCCCGTTCGGGCTCGCGCCGACCCGTCGCCGCCTCCTGTCCGCGGGGCTGGGCCTCGCGGCGGCCAGTACCCTGCGCCCGGCCCTGGCCGCGGGCGGCACCGTCCGGGTCGGCTACCAGAAATATGGCTCCCTCGTCCTGCTGAAGGGTCGCGGCACCCTCGAGACGGCGCTCCAGCCCCTCGGCTACACGGTGGCGTGGTCGGAATTCCCGTCCGGGCCGCCGCTGATGGAGGCCCTGAATGCCGGGGCGGTGGATTTCGGCTCGGCCGGCGAGGCGCCCCCGATCTTCGCGCAGGCCGCGAGCGCGGAGCTGCGCTACGTCGCCACCGAGCCGCCGGCTCCCCGGGGCGAGGCGATCCTGGTGCCCAAGGACAGCCCGGTCCGCAGCGTCGCCGACCTGCGCGGCCGGACGCTCGCCCTGAACAAGGGCTCGAACGTCCACTTCCTGGTGGTGCGGGCGCTGGAGCAGGCCGGGCTGCCCTACGACGCGGTGAAGTTCGCCTTCCTGGCCCCGGCCGACGCCAACGCCGCCTTCGTGCGCGGCTCCGTCGACGCCTGGGCGATCTGGGATCCCTATCTCGCCGCCGCCGAGCGCGCCACCGGTGCCCGGGTGCTGGCGGATGCGCAGGGCCTCGCGCCCAACCGCCAATTCTACCTGTCCCGCCGCGGCTTCACCGATGCCAATTCGGAGGTCGTCGCGATCGTCCTCAAGGCAATCGGGGAGGTCGATACCTGGGCGGCCGGCCATGCCGAGACCGTGGCGGCGGAACTTGCGCCCTCCGTGGGCATTCCAGCCCCCGTGCTCCGCGTCGCCCTCGACCGCTTGTCCTACGGGGTCACACCCCTGGATGCCGCGGCGGTGGCCGACCAGCAGCGCGTGGCCGACGCCTTCCATAGCCTCGGCCTGCTGCCGAAGCCGATCCGCGTAGCCGACGCGGTCTGGACGCAGCCCGAGCGCCGGGCGGAGAACCGATGATGCGACCGACTGCCCTCGACCGCCTGCGCGACACCGCCGTGCCCTGGCTCCTGCCGGTCGCGATCCTGCTGGGCTGGCAGGCCGCGGTCTCCGCCGGCCTCGTCTCCAACCGGTTCATGCCGGCGCCCCTGGACGTGGTTCGGGCCGGTTGGGAGGCCGGGCGCACCGGTGAGCTCTGGACCAACCTCTGGGTCAGCACCCTGCGGGCCCTGTCGGGCTTCGCGGTGGGCGGCGGCATCGGCTTCGCGCTAGGCCTCGCCAACGGTCTGTCCCGCCTGTCGGAACAGCTGACCGACACCTCGGTGCAGATGGTGCGCAACGTCCCCCATCTGTCGCTGATCCCGCTCGTGATCCTGTGGTTCGGGATCGGCGAGGAGGCCAAGCTGTTCCTGGTGGCGCTCGGCGTGTTCTTCCCGATCTACGCCAACACCTTGCACGGCATCCGCTCGGTGGACCCGGCGCTGGTGGAGATGGGCCGCGTCTACGGCATGTCGCGGACCGAGCTGTTCACCAAGGTGGTGCTGCCCGGCGCCCTGCCGTCGATCTTCGTTGGTTTGCGCTACGCGCTCGGCATCATGTGGCTGACGCTCATCGTCGCCGAGACGATCTCCGCCTCGTCGGGGCTCGGTTACATGGCCATGCAGGCCCGCGAGTTCATGCTGGTCGATGTCGTGGTGCTGGCGATCCTGATCTACGCCGCCCTGGGCAAGCTCGCGGACGCGCTGACGCGCCAGCTCGAGCGCGCCTGCCTCGCCTGGAACCCCGCCTACAGGAGCGCCTGATGCTGCTCGACGCCCTTCGCCGCGAGGCCCCGACCGATCTCGTCCCGGAAACCCCGGTCGTTGACGCGCCCCCCGCGCCGGCGCCTCGACCGACGGACGCTGCCGGCCGCGGCATCGCCGTGACGGCCCGCGACCTGCGCAAGAGCTTCGACGGCCACGCCGTCATCGAGGGGCTCGACCTCTACCTGCCGGCCGGCGGCTTCACCGCCGTGGTCGGGCGCTCCGGCTGCGGCAAGAGCACCCTGCTGCGGCTGATCCTCGGGCTGGAGACGCCCACCGGCGGCCGGATCGTGCTCGAAGGGCCGCAGACCGGCCCGCGTCGGAGCGAGCCGCCGAAGCGGATCATGTTCCAGGAGCCGCGCCTGCTGCCCTGGGCCCGGGTCGTCGACAACGTCGCGGTCGGCCTTTCCGGCCACGGCTCCCGGGCCGAGCGCCGGGAGCGGGCGCTGGCCGCCCTGGCCGAGGTCGGCCTGGCCGACAAGGCGGGACAATGGCCCGCGACTCTCTCGGGCGGCCAGCGTCAGCGCGTGGCGCTCGCCCGGGCGCTGGTGAGCCGGCCGGGCCTGCTGGCCCTCGACGAGCCCCTCGGCGCCCTCGACGCGCTGACCCGCATCGGCATGCAGGACCTGATCGAGCGGATCTGGCTGGCACAGGGCTTCACCGCGCTGCTCGTCACACACGACGTCGCCGAGGCGGTGGCGCTCGCCGACCGCATCCTGGTGGTCGAGGCCGGCCGCATCGCCCTCGACCTGCGGGTCGACGTGCCGCGCCCGCGCCGGCGCGGCGATCCGGATCTGGCGCGCCTCGAAGGGCGTATCCTCGATCATCTGCTCGGCGCGCAGCCGACCCTCTGACCGCGGGCCGCCGTTTCCCGGAAGCGGCGGCCTGCCCTAGCTCTTGGTGATCGCCGGATGCGAGAAGTCGGATCCGGCTTTTCCGCATCCGGCTCACGGCCGCAATGGAGACCCCGATGACCGCGACGAATGACGGGCGCGCCGACGTCCTCTGGTTCCTGCCGACCCACGGCGATGGCCGCTATCTCGGCGCCCAGGAAGGGGCCCGCGAAGTCTCGATCGACTACCTCCGGCAGATCGCCCAGGGCGCCGACGAGCTCGGCTATTACGGCGTGCTGCTGCCGACCGGGCGCTCCTGCGAGGATTCCTGGATCGTCGCCTCGGCGCTGGCGCCGCTCACCAAGCGGCTGCGCTTCCTGGTGGCGGTGCGGCCCGGCCTGATGGAGCCGTCCGCGGCGGCCCGCATGACCGCGACGCTCGACCGGGTCTCGGACGGGCGCCTCCTGATCAACGTCGTCACCGGCGGCGATCCGGTGGAGCTGGCCGGCGACGGCGTGTTCCTGTCCCACGACGAGCGCTACGCCGTCACCGACGAGTTCCTGACGATCTGGCGCGGCCTGCTCTCGGGCGAGACCGTGACCTTCCAGGGCAAGCACCTGCGCACCGAGAACGGCCGGGTGATCTTCCCGCCGGTGCAGAAGCCCTATCCGCCGCTGTATTTCGGCGGCTCGTCGCCGGCCGGGATGGAGGTCGCGGCCGAGCATTGCGACGTCTACCTCACCTGGGGCGAGCCCCCGGCCCAGGTCGCGGAGAAGATCGCCGCCGCCCGTCAGGCCGCGGAGGCCAAGGGCAAGACCTTCTCCTACGGCATCCGCCTGCACGTGATCGCCCGGGAGACCGAGGCCGAGGCCTGGGATGCCGCGGAGAAGCTGATCTCGAAGCTCGACGACGCCACCATCGCCAAGGCGCAGGAGACCCTGAAGCGGCAGGATTCGGTCGGCCAGAGCCGCATGATGGCGCTCCACGGCGGCAACCGCGACAAGCTCGTGGTCTCCCCCAACCTCTGGGCCGGGGTCGGGCTGGTGCGCGGCGGCGCCGGCACGGCGCTCGTCGGCTCGGCCGATCAGGTCGCCGACCGGATGAAGGAATATATCGACCTCGGGATCGACCGGTTCATCCTCTCGGGCTACCCGCATCTCGAGGAGGCCTACCGCTTCGCTGAACTGGTCTTCCCGAAGCTGCCGCTGCGCGCCACCACGGGCCGGCCCACGGGCAACGCCCGCAACGACGGCCCGTTCGGCGAGATCATCGCCAACGATCTCGTGCCCGCCCGTCGCGTCGGGGCGCACTGAGACAGCGCCCCGACCTGCTGCGCCTGCCCGGGAATGGCCGCGTCATCGATCGGGTGGCGGGCGGGAAACCGGGTTTCCGGAGGGCCCGATGCCCTTCGGCGGCGCCCGGGGCGTGCAGCCCCGAGCGCCGGGCGACGCCCTGACGCAGGGTTCTACCCGGCTACCGCAGGAGAGCCATGACCATCTGAAATCAAGGCTTTCCCGGCCAAAGTCGCCCGTGGACAGCAGGAAGACCGGGGATGGCGCAGGTTCGGCACATCCGCGCCAAAGTCACGCCATCCTTGGCGCCCAGGTGCCGCGCCTATCACCGCGCGGCCTGCACGCGCGATCATCGGATAGCGACAAGGACATCCATGACCTCGACCAAGGCGGTCCTCCTGACCATCGGTCTGTGCCTCGGCCCGGTTGCCGCACGCGCCGAGCAATCCCCGGCCCGCGAGGCGCTCAAGCAGTACTGCACCGGCGACTACATGGATTATTGCAGCGCCTACGCGCCCGGCGGCCCCGAGGTCGAGGCCTGCTTCAAGGCGAACATGAAGAACCTGTCGCCCGGCTGCTCCGCGGCGATCACCGCCTACAAGCAGGAGAAGCGGGCGACGAAGCGCGTCAGCGAAGTCCGCTGAGGCCGCCGCTGCCGCACCTGTCGGGTCGGCATCCCGTCCTTGCGAGCCCTAGCGGAGCAACCCAGCGTGGCGCAGCGCTCGGCCGTGTCGTGCTGCCCTGGGTCACTTCGCTCCGCTCGCGATGACGGTGAACGTGAAATTCTTTGAGGACGTCGCGACGGCCCCACGAGCAGCGAATAGTGGGATATTTTCATCCGATCATTTGAATGCAATCGCAACAATGCATGACATGCATTGATTATTAATAACTGTATTTACGTCAGAGATATATCTGTTAGATTTTACTTCGTAAGTATTGTAAAAAATCCCGAACCATCAGGACCGTGACATTCCTGCACTTTCCGAGCCCGGGCGCGGCATGAGCCTCTGCGGTGCCGGAGTCGGAGATTGCCTCGTGTCCACTGTACGTTGTTTCGCGAAGAATCCTCTCACGCGCGCGCTCGTCCTGGCCGTTCTGGCGGCGAGCGTGGCCGCTTGCGCGACCACGCCGCCGGCTCAGCCGGTGCCGCTGGTCAAGAAGGGCTGAGCACCGCGTCCCGACGGGCGCAGGTTCTCCCTCGAGACGACAACCACGCACGGCCCCGGATCCGGGGCGGCGCCCTCGGCTGGCATCATCGCACGGCGATCCCCAGCGGGGCGCCGCGGCAATTGAGATGGGCCGGATTGGTGGAGACCACCCCGGCATTGCAGCCGCCCTGCAGGCCAACATAGAGCGGCGTCCCGCCCGCACCGGCGCTCGCCAGGTAGCCGATCGGCCGCGTGCCGGCGTCGAGATGGCGCGGGTTGTTGGTGACGAGGCCGGCATCGAGCCCGGCCGCGGTGCCGGCATAGACCGGCGTGTCGGCGGGCGAGGAGGGCTGCGCCAGGGTGGCGCCGATCGGGGCCGTGGCGCAACCCTTGTAGCCCGGGTCGATCGTCACCTCGCCGGCATTGCAGCCCTGCTGCGTCCCGACATAGAGCGCCACGCCCGGAGCCCGCGCGGCCGGTGGGGCCGCCGCCGCCCGGGGTGCCGGGGCCGGGTCGGCGGGGAGGGGAGGCGCCCGCCCGCCGGTCAGGGCCGCCCGCAGAGCGACGAGGCCGGCCCGGACATCCTGCAGGGTGCCGACCACCACGTAGCAGGTGTAGCTGTGCGCGCCCGCCGGGACGTTGTTCTCCCGGAAGACACAGTTCCACTTCACGGTGGCGTTGCCCGGCCCCGGCAGGGTCGCGAAGTTGAACCGGCCGTACCCGGCATTCGGCACGGTCGCCTGGGGGAGGGCGGGGCTGTAGACACCCATCGCCCGGGAGCCGTCGGGGGTGGCGAGGATCACCGGCACGCCCTGCTCGCCCGGCCCGGCCGAGAGCGGCGCGGACTGGCCCGTCGCCGGGTCGAGGTTCCAGAACGCCGTGAAGTCCGGCGGCATATAGGCGGTCGCCGCCTCGAAGGTCGCCGATTCGTGGGGTTGCGCCGTGATGTAGGTGGCGCGGTATGCGATGGCGTTGGCCACGCCCGCCGCGCCCAGGGTGACGGTCTTGGCCAGGACGTCGTCCGAGCGGGGGCCGGCATGGGGCCCGGGGCCCTTCGGGCAGCTGCCGGTGACGCGGCCCGGCTCGATCCAGTAGGCCATCTGCGACCGCGTCTGGAGCGTGTCCGGACCCCGTTTCAGCTCCGTCAGCAGGGTCGTGCTGCGCGGGCCCGTGCCGTCGGAATCGCTGCCCGCCTCGGTCGGGTTCAGGCACTCGCCGTAACCGTCGTAGGACGAGGCCGATTGCAGCTCCCGGCCGTGGTCGTGGGCGTTGATGAATTCGGTGCCGCCCCAGGTCAGGCTGTCGATCGCGCCGCCGGTCCGGGACGAGACGCCGACCGTGATCGGGGATCCGTTGAACACCCGGCTGATCGTCGCCCGGCCGCCGGGCTCGGGCCAGGCGATCGACGGCGCATCCTCGGCCTGCGCGGCCCCCGCGAGGCCGACGAGCAGGAGCGCGGCGCGCAGGGGATGGGGCAGGGGGGTCGAGGCGGACATCGGCGGCTCCTGTGAGGCGCCGGCTTAGAGCATGAGGCGGGGGAGGGGAATCCTACCTCATGATCGTGAGGCCCAGCAAAGAGATAGCCCAGTGGCCCGGCTGGGATCGCGTTCCCGCATTGTTCAGAGCGTACAAGAACTAATTGAAACCTGAGCAGTACCGCCCTATCCCCTGATCGTCAGCACGATAATTTAAGCTTCGGACTGCCATCAGATTAGAAGGCTGTGGGCAAGCCTGAGTCCCGAAATTCCGCGACGCATATGCGTACGGCATCCGGGGATCTGCTGCACCGGCCTGGGATACATCTTCGGAATGCGGATGCCGTGCCGATGACAACCACCGATTTGGCTTCCGCCAGCGGAAGACGGACCACCGAGGGGCGTGAGGCGCTGATGCGCACGGCACGCACGATCGCGGCCGCCGCCGTCGCCGCCATGGTGCTGCTGCTCGATCTCATCAGCTTCTCGCAGCTGATCTTTTCCGGCCCGCTGGCGGAGAGCCGCGTCGCCGGGATGTCGGCGATGCTGGCGGCCTACCTGCTGGGCAGCCTCGTCTTCGTCGCGCTGCGGCGGACCGTGGTGGTGTCGCTGTCCTTCATCGGGGCGGCCGCGATCGTGCAGGCGGCGATCGCTGCCGCGGTGGCCGGAGCGCTGCGGGACGCGGGCATCACCGATCCCGCCACGGTGGGCCGGATCGTGCTCGTCGCTTGCGGCGTCTCGACCTTCGCGACCGGCCTCGTCTTCGCGCTGCTCGGCACGCTGCGCGCCTCGCTGCTGGCGCAGCTCCTGCCCTACCCGGTCCTGACCGGCTTCCTCGGCGGCGTCGGGCTGCTGTTCCTGCGCAGCGGCGTGCAGATCGGCGCGCATCTCGACGATCCCGCCGCCGCGATTCTCGGACTGCTCGACCCGGCAGCGCTCGACCCGAGCCGGATCGATCCCGGAGCGCTCGGGCGCATCGCCCTGACCTTCGTCATCGGGTTCTGCGCCTTCTACCTGCCCCGGCGGATCAAGCACTGGAGCACCTACCCGACGGTCATCCTGGCGAGTCTGGTGGTCGTCCATCTCGGCCTGGCCTGGCAGGGCATCGACACGGCAGCCGCCCAGGCGGCCGGATGGCTGATCGAGGCGCTGCCCTCGGGATCCCTGCTGCAGGCCCCGGCGGTTCTCGCGCTTCGGGACCTCGACCCCGCGCTGCTCCTGCCGATCCTGCCCCGGATCGCCACCGAGATCGTCGTCGCGGTCATCATCCAGATCCTCTACGTCATCAGCGTCGAGCTGGAGATGCGGCGCGAGCTCAACATCGACCGGATGTTCGTGGCCTCGGGCGCGGCCAACCTGGTCGGGAGCCTGTTCGGCAGCCCCGCCATGGGCTTCGGGCGGACCTCGACCCTGCTGCTGCACAATATCGGCGGCAGCCATTGGCTCGGCTGGTGGCTGACGCTGGCCGTGATGGCGGCGCTGCTGGTGTTCGGCGCGAGCCCGCTGGCGCTGCTGCCGCGCCCGCTCGCCGGAGGCGCCCTGATCGCCATCGGCCTCGGGCTGCTGGTCAACCTCGCGCTGGCCTGCCGCACCTTTCCGGTCTGGGAGACCGGCATCGCCCTGGCGGTGTGCGGGGCGACCGCCCTGTTCGGTGCCACCGTGGGCTTCCTGGTTGGCGTCGTGCTGGCGATCCTGATCTTCGCGGTCCAGTACGGCCAGATCCCGGCGGTGCGCCGGGACCTGGCCGGCTCGGAGCGGCGCAGCAGCATCATCCGCGCGCCCGACACCGCCGAGCTGCTGCGCGACTCCGGCCACCGGACGCGGATCTACGCCCTGCAGGGCTACCTGTTCTTCCTCAACGCGCAGACGATCTACCGCCGGAGCGCGGCGGAGCCCGGGACCCTGCGCACCCTGATCCTGGATTTCCGCGATTGCGTCGGGCTCGACAGCTCGGCCCTGATCGCGTTCCGCAAGATCAGCCAGCTCGCCGAGCAGCGCGGCTTCGACGTGCTGCTGGTCCATCTGAGCCCGGCGGCCGGCCAGCAGGTCGCGCGCGGCGGTCTCGCCGGAGCGCGGCTGCGGATGCGTGACACCCTGGACGAGGCCCTGCGCGAGGCAGAGGCGACGCTGCTGGCCGAGGCCGGCGTCGGCGGGGAAGGCGCCGTCGCGCTGTTTGCCGAGCACATGGCCGACCGGCTCGGCTGCCCCCTCGCGCCGGCCGATTTCGCGCCCTATCTCGGCGTCCGCACCCTCGTGGCCGGAGAGGCCCTGCTCCGCCAGGGCGAGGCGGCCGACACCCTGTATTTCCTCGAACAAGGCGTCGTCTCGATCGAGATGGAGGTGCCCGGCCGCCCCAACCTGCGCCTGCGCACCACCACGGCCGGCACGGTGATCGGCGAGATCGGGCTTGTGCAGGGCGGACGGCGCACCGCCACCGCCATCGCCGAGAGCCCCTGCCGGGTGGTCGGCGTCGACCGGGCCGCGCTGGCCCGGATGGAACGGGAGCGCCCGGACCTCGCCCTGTCCCTGCAGCGCTTCCTGATCCTGGAACTCGCCGGCAAGGTCGCCAACACCAATCTGCTGCTGGAGGCCGAGCTGACCTGAGGCGCCTGGAGGATCAGGTCGCCGCCAGCACGGCGGCGAGCCCGATATGGGTCACCTGGTGCAGGAACTGATCGATCCCGATCAGCCACCAGAACCGGGCATCGGTGGTCGGGAAGCGGGCCCGCTGGCAGACCACGGCCTTGCCGCGGTCGATCGCCGTGTGGATCACGAAATCCACGGGCGCCAGCCACCACAGGGCCGGCTTGACCGCCAGGGCGATCAGCAGGGTCCCGAATCCGTGCAGGCCGGTATGGGCGCAGAGCGGCCCGGCCCAGGCGGACGCCCGCTCCTTGCCCTGCGCCATCCAGTTGGTCTGAAGGAGGAAATCGGCCGCGAGGTGCTTCACCGCGAAGGCGACGAGCAGGAGCGCGAAGGCCCCCACCGGAACGGGCGTATCGACGGACGGCATTCCGGCCCTGTCTCTCCTGGCGGGACCGCGCGGGGGTGATCCGATCCCGCGCCTCGAATCGTAGCGCCCTCCCATACACCCGCGCTGTGTCCCGCCCTTGTGATGGGTCGCACAGGCCATCACCAGCGGCAGGGAGAATCGGGGTTTTCAAAAGGCCCCAGCCCCCCGCCCTAAACCGTGAGGACGACGCGCCCCGTCGTGCGTCCGCCTTCAAGGTCGGCATGGGCCCGGGCCACGTCCCGGAGGTCGTATTCGGCTCCGATCGGGCTGGTCAGGCCGTCTTGCAGGGCCGCGATCAGGTCGGCGCTGCCGCGGCGGTACAGGTCGGGATCGTTGGCATAGGCGAGCACGCTCGGCCGTATCAGCGCGACCGGGCGGCCGGCTCCCAGGGTCTCGACCCGGAGCGGCGGAATCGGTCCGGCCGGCTGGCCGAGGCTCGCCACGATCCCGAACGGCCGGACCGCCGCGAAGGTCCGGGCCAGCATGCCGCCGCCGATGCCGTCGATCGCCAGATGCACCCCCTGCCCATCCGCCAAGGTCCGCGTCCGCTCGGCCCGGTCGCCCTCGCCGTGCAGGAAGACCGCATCGGCTCCGGCCTCCAGGGCCGGCACGCGCTTTCCCGCGGAACCGACCGTGCCGACCACATGCGCGCCGAGGCGCTTCGCCCAGCGGGTGACGATCTGGCCGAGCCCGCCCGCGGCGGCGTGGACGAGGATCCAGTCGCCAGGTCCGACCGCCCGGACCGAGTGCAGCAGCATGTGGGCGGTCAAGCCGCGCAGCATCGTGCCGCCGACGACGCGATCGGGGAGGGCGTCGGACAGCCGCACCAGACGTTCCGCCGGCAGGATCCGGGCCTCGGCATAGGCGCCCATCGGTGCGCCGTGATAGGCGACCCGGTCGCCAGGCTTCAGCGACGTGACCTCCGGCCCGACGGCCTCGACCGTCCCGGCCCCCTCGAATCCCAGCACCGGCGGGGCGGCGGAGATCGCCGTGCGGCTGACGCGCCCCGACGATCCGGATCTCCTGATCCGCCGGATCGGCGCGATGCGGTTCGGGCTCTACGCGACTCCGAACGAGGCGACGAAGCCTCCGGCGGACTGGACCTTCATCGGCTACGATTCCGCCCTGGAGCACGTCCCTCAGCAGGCCTGGCTGCGGAGCCTGCTGGCCGGCCGGCCGATCGTGTTTCAGGCGAGCGACCTGTTCGGTCAGCAGGAGGCGGCCCGGGCCGGCCTCGGCGCCGTGGTCCTGCCCCGCTTCCTCGGGGACGGGGATTCGGCCCTGGTCCGCCTCCCGGTCGAGGAGATGCCGCCATCCCGGGATATCTGGCTCGTCACCTATCCCGACCTCAAGCGCTCGCCCGTGATTCGCGCAGCGCTGGCGTTTCTGGCGCGGGTGATCGGCCAGGGATGTCCAATGACTGCGCGAGCGGATGAGATCGGGGCGCCATGAGCTGTCCGCCGAGGCGCGGCCCGGGCCGGCCTGGTCAAGCCGTCGGACCCGCCTTCCGGACTTCATGATCCCGCGCTACGCCGGGGCTTCGACGAGCGGGGGGGAGCCAGGATGATCAAGGATCGCGTCTACATCGTCACCGGCGCGGGCTCGGGGCTCGGGGCCGCGGTGGCGCGCAGCCTCGTTGCGGCGGGCGCCAGCGTGGTGGTCGCCGATATCGCCCGGGAGGCCGGGGCCGGCGTGGCGGCGGAGCTGGGCGCGCAGGCGCGGTTCGCGGCCACCGACGTCACCAGCGAGGCGGACGGGCAGGCGGCGGTCCAGGCGGCGCTCGACGCATTCGGGCACCTGCACGGGCTCGTCAACTGCGCCGGGATCGCACCGGGCGAGAAGGTGGTCGGCCGCGATGGCCCGCACCGGCTCGACAGCTTCGCCCGGGCGGTGTCGGTCAACCTGATCGGCACGTTCAACATGATCCGGCTCGCCGCCGCGGCGATCGCCAAGGAGGCGCCGGATGCGGAGGGCGCCCGGGGCGTGATCGTCAACACCGCCTCGGTGGCGGCCTTCGACGGCCAGATCGGGCAGGCGGCCTACGCGGCCTCGAAGGGCGGCGTGGTCTCGATGACCCTGCCGATCGCCCGGGAGTTGGCCCGCCACGGCATCCGGGTCGTCACCATCGCGCCGGGGATCTTCGAGACCCCCATGATGGCCGGGATGCCCCAGGAGGTGCAGGACGCGCTGGGCCAGAGCGTGCCCTTCCCGCCGCGGCTCGGCCGCCCGTCGGAATATGCCGACCTCGTCCGGCACATCTGCGAGAACCCGATGCTGAACGGCGAGACGATCCGCCTCGACGGGGCGCTGCGGATGCCGCCCCGCTGAGCGCATAAGCGCAGCGTCCCGAAAGCCGGCGGACGCCTTCCGGGACGACGCTCTAGCCGATCGAGACGCTGGTCAGGAGCTCGGCGGCCCGGCGCACCTCCGTGACGATCAGCTCCTCGCTCGGGCCCTCGATCGGCATGTCGGACAGGATCGCGGCGACGTCGCGCTTCACGTCCTCGCGGATCTCCGGATTCTCCTCGGACAGGCGCCCGATCAGGACACCGAGGACGATCTCCAGGGCGGAGAGCTTCGCGTGCACGCGGGTGAAGTCGTCCAGCGGTTCCGGCTCGTTGTCGGTCATGGGTTGCTCCGTTGGGGACGCCTGCTCGAGTGTCGTACGACCGCAGGCTTCAATTCGGCCGCCCGCCGGCGGGCGGGGTCAGCATTGCTTCCATCTGGTTGATGGCGCTGCGCAGGGCGTCGAAGGCGGGCAGCGGCCCGCGCAGATGCGCGACAACCCGCCGGCGTGTCCGGGACGGGGCGCCGGGCTCGGTCGGCTCGTAGACCTCCATCTCCAGGGTCATCCGCCCGATCCCCGCCCCGACCCCGAAGGCCGAGACGGTCTCGAAGTAGACGATGGGCGCCTCGATGACGCCCTCGACCTGGGGCGGTGCAGCGGCCTCTCGCGTATCGGGCATGCGGGATCTCCCGGACCAGGGCGCCGCACCGTCCGGAGGACGGGCGACGCATCGCGTCAGGCATACGCTCCCGCGGCCGGCTCGGTCGATCCCGGGGCGAGCCGCGATCAGGCGGCCGCGCTCTCGGTCCAGGCGGCCAGGGCCGCCGCGACGCCGGCGCCCGGCGGGACGGAAAACCCTTCCGCCCGCAGGACCGCCTCCAGGGCGCCCAGGGTGATCAGCACCTTGTGCTTGCGGGCATTGTAGCCCATCGCGCCGATCCGCCAGACCTTGCCGGCCAGCGGCCCGAAGGCGGTGCCGATCTCGATCTCGAAATCCTCCCGCATCCGCCGCCGCACTGCCTCGCCATCGATCCCGTCCGGGATGTAGAGCGCCGTGACGTTGGTCATCCGGTAGCGGTCGTCGCCGAACACGGTGAGCCCCATGGCGCGGATGCCCGCCGCGACGGCGCGCCCGGCGGCGGCGTGCCGGCGGTAGCAGGCTGCCAGCCCCTCGCCCAGCAGCACCCGGGCGCATTCCCGCGCCCCGTACAGCATCGTGGTCGCCTCGGTATGGTGGTTCAGGCGCTTCTCCGACCAGTAATCCATGATCATGGCGAGGTCGAAATAGTTCGAGCCGATCCGCACGCCCAAGCCGTCGTCGATGTCGTCCCGGCGGATGCCGTGCTCGACATGGCGGCGGGAGAAGATCCGCTCGGCCGCCGCCGCCGAGACGGTGATCGGCGACGAGCCCGAAGGGCCGCCGAGGCATTTCTGCAGGCCGCCGGTCACCACGTCGACGCCCCAGCGGTCGGCGGCGATCTCCATGCCCCCGATGGTCGCGGTGGCGTCGACGTAGGAGAGGGCGCCGGCCCGGCGGCAGAGGTCGCCGAGCCCGTCGAGGGGCTGGGCCATGGTGGTGGAGGTGTCGCCGTGGACGGTCGCCACGACCTTCGGGCCGAAGCGCTCCACCGCGGCGGCGATCGCCTCCAGGGGCACCACCTCGCCCCAGGGCGCGTCCACGGTCTCGACCACGGCGCCGACCCGCTCCAGGATCTCGGTGAGCAGCAGGCCGAACCGGCCGAAATTGACCACCAGCACCCGCTCGCCGGGGGCGACCAGGCTCACCAGGGCCGCCTCGATCCCGGCCCGCGCCGTGCCGTCGACCAGGAAGGTCCAGCGGTTCTCGGTGCCGAAGATCGGGCGGTAGAGCGCCATCACCTCATTCATGTAGGCGGTCATCTCGGGGTCGAACTGCCCAAGCAAGTCGGCCGACATGGCGCGCAGCACGCGCGGATGGGCATTGACGGGTCCCGGCCCCATCAGGAGCCGCTGGGGCGGGTCGATCTCGCCGATCTGCTCGAGCACGGGCTGACTTCCTTCGCTGTCGCGCATTTCCGGGCGGGGCGACGCAATCCTCCGGCCAAATCCCTCCGGCCATGTCGCGCTCGCGCATGCTGCTAGGGATCCGCGGCGTTTCGATCAAGCAGAGCGTTTTTTCCCAAGGACGGAAACCCTGCACGACCCTCGGCGTTTCAAGGTCCCAACACCGACCCAACCAAGACTGAACCCGCAAAGGGGGATACCCGCCATGATGAAACGCTTCGCCACCGCGGCCGGACTGCTCGCCCTCTCGACGAGCCTCGCCCTGGCCCAGACCGCCACTCAGACCGACAGCAACCAGAAGGAATGGCAGGTCGCCACGGTCGCCAAGGTCGGCCTCGCCCAGGCGCTGACCACCGCCGAGTCGCAGGGCGACGAGAAGGGCGGCCGCGCCATCGACGCCGATTTCGAGAAGGCCGACAGCAAGAACCCGGCGCATTACGCCGTGAAGGTCGTCTACCCGAGCGGCAAGCTGGTGGAATACGGCATCAACGCCGATACCGGCGCGCTGTACAAGACCGAGAACCAGCCGATCGAGCGCTACTTCACCCGGTTGAAGCCCGCCGACTTCCAGAACGCCAAGACCTCGCTCAAGGACGCGCTCGCCATCGCCGAGCAGAAGGCCGGCGGCGGCAAGGCCTACGAGGCCGAGGTCGAGAAGGACGGCTCCACGGTCCAGTACGAGATCAAGGTGGCCGGCGCCGACAAGGACCAGACGGTCAAGGTCGGCCCGGACGGCAAGGTGGTCGACTGATCCCGTAGGATCACCACCCGAAGCGGCGGGGCCGTACCAAAACCTCCCCGCCGCTGCATGGTGTCGCCCCGCCGCCCGGACGCGGAGCCGGGCGGCCGCCCCGGCGATTGCTCCCGGACGATATGGCGGACCGGGAGCGCGAACATGGAATCAGGCACGCGGGACGCCCAACCGATCCTCGGGACGGCCCATACCCGGGTCGAGGGCCCCGACAAGGTCACGGGCCGGGCGCTCTACGCCTCCGACGGCCCCGGGCCGGAGACGATGGTCCGCGCCGCCCTGGTGACCAGCACCATCGCCCGGGGCCGGATCACCGGCTTCGACCTCGGCGCCGCCGAGCGGGTTCCGGGGGTGCTGGGGATCTTTACCCACCGGGAGTTCGCCGGCGCGGTGGCACCGGTGAAGCACCTGATGGCCGGCGGCTACGCCAACAGCTCGCACCGGCCGCTCGACTCCGACGCGGTCGCCTATGCCGGCCAGATCGTGGCCCTGGTGGTGGCGACGAACCAGGAGGCCGCCGAGGAAGCGGCCGGCGCGGTCCGGGTCGCCTATGCGGAGGAGCCCGCCGCCGGCGGCTTCGACGCGCCGGGGGCCGAGACCGTCCGGCTGGCAGACCTCAAGGCCCAGCACGAGGACATCGTCCGGGGCGACGCCGAGGCCGGGTTGCGAGAGGCTGCAATCCGGATCGAGGCGCGCTACGAGACCCCGATCCAGCACCACAACCCGATCGAGCTGTTCACCACCCGGGCCGCCTGGGACGGCGACAAGCTCACCGTGCATGAGCCGACGCGCTATGTCGGCGCCGTGCAGCACGGGCTCGCGGCGCAGCTTGGCCTCGACCCCGCGCAGGTGCGGGTCGTGTCCGGGTTGATCGGCGGCCATTTCGGCTCGAAATTCGCGCTGTCGCAGCACACGGCGCTGGTCGCCCTGGCATCCAAGCGTCTCGGCCGGCCGGTCTCGCTGGTGCCGACCCGGCGGCAATGCTTCACCATCGCCAATTACCGGCCGGAATCGCGTCACGCCATCCGGCTCGGGGCCGAAAGCGACGGCCGGTTCACCGCCCTGGTGCACGAGGCCGAGACGGTCACGTCGCGGTTCGATCCGTTCGTCATGGAGGGTGCCGAGGTCACGGCAAGCCTCTATGCCTGCCCGGCGATCCGGACCGAGGAGCGGGCGGTGCGGGTCGACCGCAACACCCCGGGGCCGATGCGGGCGCCCCCGGAGGTGCCCTACCTGTTCGCCCTGGAAAGCGCCGTCGACGAGATGGCCGTGGCCCTCGGGATGGACCCGATCGCCCTGCGGCGGCGCAACGACACCGCGGTTGATCCGGTCTCCGGCAAGCCGTTCTCGACACGTCCGCTCATGGCCTGCTTCGACGCGGGCGCGCGGGCCTTCGGCTGGGCGCGGCGGGCACCGCGTCCGGGGACGATGCGGGACGGGCCCTGGCGCGTGGGCCTCGGTTGCGCGGCCTCGGTGCGGCCGGTGAAGATCGCGGCCGCGACCCTGCGGGTGCGGCTGAACCCGGACGGGACCGCGGAGGTCGCCTGCGCCCATCACGAGATCGGCAACGGCATCACCACGCTGCTCGCCATGGGCGCGGCCGAGGGCCTCGGTGTGCCGGTGGAGCGGGTGACGGTCCGGCTCGGCGACACCGCCCTGCCGGCCGCCGGCATCTCGGGCGGGTCGAGCACGACCACGAGCCTGATGAACGCCCTGGCCCTCGGCTGCGGCCAGATCCGCGAGAAACTGGCCCAAGCGGCGACCGCCTCCGGGGGCCGGCTTGCCGGACGGGATCCGGGCACCCTGTCGCTGGCGGGCGGGCGGCTTTCAACCCCGGATGGCACCGGCATCGCGCTGGCCGACGCGATCGGCCCCGCGGGGGTCGAGACGCTCGCCGAGTTCGTGCCCGCGGGCGGCGACCGGGAGAAGGCGCTGGCGAGCCTACGGCAGGGCCATATCGGGCTCGCCTTCGGCGGGGGCGGGCGCGCGGTCTCCTGGGGTTTCGGGGCGCAGTTCGCGGAGGTCCACGTCCATGGCGAGACGGGAGAGATCCGGGTGGCCCGGCTCACCGGCGCCTTCGCGGCGGGGCGGATCCTCAACCCGCTGACCGCCCGGAGCCAGCTCACCGGCGGGATGATCTGGGGCCTTGGCTCGGCGCTGCTGGAAGAGACCGTGCTGGACGGGGCCGCCTACCGCAATCCGGATCTCGCCGAGTATCTGGTCCCGACCGCGGCCGACGCCCCGGAGGTCGAGGCGCTGCTGGTGCCGGACCCGGACGATCAGGTCGACGCCCTCGGCCTCAAGGGGCTGGGCGAGCTCGGCATCATCGGCGTCAACGCGGCCATCGCCAACGCTGTCCACCACGCCACCGACCGCCGGATCCGCGAGCTGCCGATCCGGCTGGAGGATGTGGCGTGAAGCGGTCACTCAACGGAAGATCGTTCTGAGAAAGCCTGGGACAACGCAGGTCCTGCTGCGATCGACGATGCAGCAAGGGCAGGACAGATCACCGTGTCACCCCGGGGTGCTGGAGACGAACCCGGGATGACGCGGTGGATGATCGAGACACCCGAAACATTTTCGAAGTCTCGAATGCCCTCCCCGGGGAGGGCTCACTTCGCCTTGAAAACCTACTCCATCGTCGGCGCGAGCTTCTTCACGCCCTGCACGTCCTCGCCGAGCCAGGCCGCGTTCTTGGCGGTGCCGTCGAAGGTCGCGCTCGTCTTGAACAGCTCGTACTTGCCCTCCAGCGCGTAGGGTTTCGAACGCGACAGCAATTCGGCCACCGTCGCCTTGTCCATCGGCTTGAAGGTCTTCACCGCCTCGAAGGCCTGGTCGAGGTCGCGCTGGTTCTGGATGCCGGTGATCACCACCGAGACCGGCAGGTTCAGCGAGAAGTGCAGGTATTCCAGCGGCTTGATCGGCGCGTCGGCCTTCAGGATCACCCCGTCGCCGAAGGTCTTCATGGCGAACGGCGCGATGCCCTCGGCCACGAGGTGCGGCAGCACGAGATGGCCGAACGAGCGGAAATGCGCGTCCATCACGTTGAGCGGCATCTGGCAGGAATCGAAGTGGAAGCCGCGCTCCTGCGCCACCGCCAGCATCTGCAGGTGGATGCGCGGGTCCTTGTGGCCGGTGAAGCCGATATAGCGCAGCTTGCCCTGCTTCTTGGCCTCGAGGAATCCCTCCATGGCCCCGCCCTCCGCGAAGACGCGGTCCGGGTCGTCGTAGCGCAGGATCTCGTGGTGCTGGACGAGGTCGATCCGGTCGGTGCGCAGGCGCAGGAGCGATTGGTCGATCTGCTTGAGTGCCTCCTCCTTGGTCCGCCCGTCCATCTTGGACATCAGGAAGACCTTGTCGCGATAGCCGCCCTGGGCCAGCGCCGCGCCCATGCGCAACTCGGAGCGGCCGTCGTTGTAGTCCCAGCAATTGTCCATGAAGGTGATGCCGCGATCGACGCCTTCGTGGATCAGCCGGGTCGCCTCGTCGTCGGTCACCGCGCTCTTGCCGAGGTGGAACCCGCCCATCCCGATCGCCGAGATCTTCTCCGACGTCTTACCGAACGACCGGTAAAGCATCTCGCCCCGGCGCTCGCCCGGATCGGTGATCAGCGGCAGGTCGGCCGGGTCCTGGGGCCGGGTGTTCGGAAGCGGTGGGACGCTCATGGCCGCACCCGCGCTGCCGGCGCCTGCCAGAGTTGTCCCTGTAAGCCCCGCGCCGAGCACGGCGCCCTGGAGGAAGCTGCGGCGTTCCATCGGATATCTCCGTTCGGGAGGGGATTCGGTTCGGAGGGTAACGGGTGGCGGGACATCATCGTTCGACCTCCTGGGCGAGGCGGCTCGCCGCGTTGAGCAGGCGCAGGGCGGCGCAGGCCGCCCCGTAGCCATTGTCGATATTGACCACCGTGATCCCGGGGGCGCAGCTCGCCAGCACCGCATCGAGGGCCGTGCGCCCGCCCGCGGCGACGCCGTAGCCCACGGAGGTCGGGACCGCGATCACCGCGCCGGCCACGAGGCCGCCGACCACGCTCGGCAGCGCCGCATCCATGCCGGCGGCGACGATCACCACCGGATGCGCGCGGATCTCCTCGATCCGCGTGGTCAGCCGCCACAGGCCGGCGACGCCGACATCGGCGAAGAGCGTCGCGGCGCGGCCGGCATAGCCGAGCGTCCGCAGGGCCTCCCGGGCCACCGGGACATCCGAGGTCCCGGCCGCCACCAATGCGATCCGGGCCGGGCCGGCGACGGCCGGGGGCTGCCCGAACACCGCCGTGCGCGAGACCGGGCAATAGTCGAGCCGCGCCGCGTGCCCGAGCCGGGAGCACTTCTCCGGATCGAGCCGGGTCAGGAGCAGCGAGGCGCCCCGGTCTCCGGCGGCCGCCAGGATCGCGTCGATCTGCTCAGGACTCTTGCCGGCGCAGAAGATCGCCTCCTCCAGGCCGATCCGCTCGGGCCGGGCGAAGTCGAGGGTGAATTCGTCCGCGACGCTCATAAGGGCGAGGCTCCGGTCAGGAAGGCGCTGCCGACCCGGTAAGGGGCGAACCGGACCGGGCCGGACAGCCGCGGCGGCGCGATCTCCCGGATGCCGGCCCCGAGTTCTTCGCGACGCTCCGGGCCGAGGGCCGCGAGGCTGCCGGGGTCGAGCTCCACCACCACGCCCTCGGCCCGCACCCGGCAGCGGACGGCACGCCGGGCGCCCGTGCCGGCATCGAGGGCGCCCCCGACCAGCCGCTCGACCGCGTGGATGAAGCCCAGGGTCTCGGGCTCGATCGGGATGCCGGTCTCGACCCGGCTCGACAGGCAGGGCGCGGACGGCAATTCGGCCACGGTCCCAAGGCCGAGATCGCGGGCGAGCGTCCGGACGGCCGCTTTGTCGAGGCCCGCCTCGACATAGGGATGGCGCACACCGTGCTCCCGGGCGGCGTCGAGGCCGGGGCGGTACTCGCCCAGGTCGTCGCGATTGGCGCCGGACAGGATCTGTCGCTCGGTGACGCTGCGGATCGCCCCGTACAGGTTGGTCTTGCAGAAGAAGCAGCGATTGACCGGGTTGGCCCGGTAGGCCGGGTCGGCGAACTCGCCGGCCTCGATCACCCGCAGGTCCCAGCCCTCCCGGGCGGCCTCGGCCCGGACCCGCGCGGTCGCCTCACCGGGCACGGCGGGGGAAACCGCGTGGACCACGAGGACCGCGTGCGGCGCCAGGCGGTGGGCGAGGGTGGCCAGCGTCAGGCTGTCGACCCCGCCGCTCACCGCCACCGCGACGGGCCCGAGTTCCGCCAGCACGGCTTCGAGCTGCGCGCGCATCACCGGTCCACCTTCGCGATCTCGTGCTTCGTCATCTCTTGCAAGGCGAGGCCCTCGGCCTCGGCCCGCAGGCGCGCCCGCTCCGCCTGGCCCGCCTGGTCCAGGGCGTCGTCGGCTTCGGCCTTGGCGGTGCGCCCGCCCGGCCGGTCGACGACCTTGACCCGGACCCGCCGCCCCTCCGGCGCGACCGTCACGGCCTCCCGGTCGAGCACCGCCCGCGCGACCCGGTGGTGGCGCAGCCCGATCGTGGTGGTCTCGCGGAAGCAGGCCGCGATCGCCGCCTCCAGGCTCTCGGGCTGAACCAGGGCCTGGATATGGGCCATCATCCGGCCCTTCTTGCCCAGGACCGGCATCTGCACGACGTCGCGCACGCCGGGCTCCGCGCGCAGGCGGTCGAGGCCCATGGCCAGGTCCTCGCCCGACTGGTCGTCGATCTCGAAGGCGATGACGGCAAGCTCGGCCCGGTCCGGCGGGTATGCGACCGCCGCGTCGAGCACGAGGGCGCGCAGGCAATTGCTGAGGCCCGGCAGGCTCTTCGTGCCGAAACCGATGCCGCTCCGCCCGATCGTGCCGGGGGGCCGGCCGCGCTCGGGCTCATGGCCGCAGAGATGGCGCAGGATCGCGGCGCCAGTGGGCGTGATGCGCTCGCCCGGGATCCCATCATCGAGGGTCGAGAAGCCTTCGAGCAAGAGCGTGGTGGCGGGGGCCGGCACCGGCAGGGGGCCGTGCTGGGTCCGCACCCGGCCGGAGCCCAGCGGCAGGGCCGAGACGCTCCAGCTCTGCACCTCGAGAGCGGCGATCAGGTGGGCGGCGGCGACGATGTCGGCGATGGAATCGAAGGCGCCGACCTCGTGGAACGCCACGGCGTCGACCGCGATGCCATGGACCCGCGCCTCGGCGTCGGCGAGGTGCCCGAAGATCGCCAGCGCATGCGCCCGGACGGCCGGCGCGAGCTCCGCCCGCTCCAGCTCCGCGCGGATCCCGGACCAGGGCCGGTGGCCGTGCGACGCCGGATCGTGCGCATGGCTGTGCGGGTGATCGTGATCATCGTGATGGTGGTGGTCCGCATGGCCGCCGTGGCGATGCGGCGTGGGGACCGTCTCCACCCCCGGGGCCGAGACCGCAAAGCGCAGCCCCCGCAGGATGCCGTCATTGTGCTCGGACGCGGCGCAGGCGATGCGCGGATCGACGGCCCGCACGCTCGCGCGCACGCCTTCCAGATGCTCGGGAAAGGCGTCGAGCAGCGCGGCGGCGAACATGTCGCCGGCCACGCCGCCGAGCGCGTCGAGGTGGATATGCATGTGTGTCGGTCGGCCCGAACCGGTTCCTGATGTCGCTCAGATCGTCCGTGGCGGGCACAAGGCAAGGGACGCAATGCTGATCCGGCGACGCGGCGTATCGCCGTCACGCCCGACCGGGCCCCCGGCGCACAGGCGCGGGGACCGGTATCGGGGGCGCGATCCGCCAGAGTCTGCACCCAATTCGCTTTTGCGTAAGGCGTCCGCTTTCGACCCTACTCAGCCTCCCAGACTGCCAACGGTACCACTCAAAAGCGGCCGTTGGTCAGCCCTTCGCCAACCTCGGTCCGGGGTGGAAAGCAGTCAGTCCAAGGCAGCCAGCACCGACCGAGTCGGTATCATGACCTTTTCGAATTGGAATGCATCGTTATCGCCGGGCAAATCATCCTGCGCGCCCGGATGGTTTGGGTCGGAATGATGCTTGTTGAAGAACTCAATGATCTTGAAGCCACACTTGTTGACATAAAAGTGAATGTTGCGTTTTTCGAAATAGGGGGTGTGCGTCTGCCAGCTAATCGTCTCGGGATATCGTTGCTCGATTGCCTGCCAAGCCTTAATCCCTAGCCCATTACCTTCCTTGCCAACCTGGAGGAAAAACAAGTCCAGTGAATTGCGGTGCGTCTCAGCGTTGATTGTCAGGACGGCACCTCCCACTTTCCGACCATCGCAGAGAATATGTAGGACTTCGGCATGGCGCGCATTTAGTGCGCCATCGAGGACTTCGTTGGATGGGATCGGGCCATCTGGCAGGTTCCCGAACTCATCAACAACTGCGACAGCGAACGCAGCCTGAAGCTCTTCCTTGAACGAAGCGTGGTCGCCGGGCTCAGCTTCGGCGAGGGTAATCTGAATGGTCTTCATGCGGCGCTTCTACACCTTTTGGCCGTGAGGCAAGCTCACCAGACGTCCGATATGGGTCAGAAGCGGGAGCGGCGGCGCCGTCCGCTTCAATGCGCGGCTGTCCCGAAGCAGACCGACGACAAACCACCCTTCCCAGATATCACCCTGGCCACGCTGATTGAGGTCAAGCTCTAAGAGATCAGCCGTCTTATCATCTTCGCGGGAACGCCGCCGACCAATATTCCCGGCTCCACATCCCGGGTCACGACCGATCCGGCCGCAACTATAGATTGCTCGCCGATCGTGACGCCGCATAAGATGAGTGCACCGGCCCCGATCCAGACGCCGTCGTGCACGCAAATATCCTTATGAAACGTCAGCCTCGTTTCCTCTGTTCGCTCGTGAAACCCCTCGACGACGAGAGTGTGGGTCGATGTTTCGAAGCTTACCCGCGGACCGATCATGCACCGATTGCCGATCTCGATCCGTGAGTCCCGACAGGCAAAACGGACCTCGGAATTGACGAACGTCTGATATCCTATCGTAAGCCCTCGGACGGTCTCGTTGCTGAAACTCTGCTCGAACACCAGGGGACTTGAAATATGCGATCTGGCCCCGACCCGAACGCCGATATGACGCAACAACGCCCGCCGCACGCCGTTAAAGGCGTAGAAGTTCGGACATCTATTGTATATGATTAGAACAAAATAGCTATATAATCGCCATAAACGGAGCGCGCTCAACGAATCAGCCTATCGCCGGCCACTCATTATGCCGGGCCCAATTCAGTATTATCCCGATCCTGGCATTCCGGGCAAGCGCGCCGCGTCGGGAGCGAGCGTCGTCGCCATCGGGGCAGGGCCAGAGGCCGGGACGCCGACCAAAAGCCGCCGCGGGCGAGGGATCAGGCCAGGTGCAGGTAGGCCGGGTCGAACAGGCCGCGCTTCATCAGCCCGTCGAGGTCGTGGATCGTCAGGCGCCGGCCGCGCAGGGCGATCAGGCCGGCGCCGCGCAGCGCCTTCAGGGTGCGATTGATGTGAACGCTGGTCTGGCCCAAGGCGTCGGCGAGGTCGGGCTGGGTCACCGGCATCGGGATCGTGTTCCCGTCCGCGAGGCCGACGCGCGCCAGCCGCAGGTACAGCTCGCAGAACAGGTGCGCGAGCCGCTCGATCGCGGTGCGGCGACCGACGCTGGCGATCCATTCCCGCTGGAGCGCGGTGGTGTCGCGCATCTCCAGCCACAGACATTCCTCGACCGCCGGCCGAGCCCGGACCGCCGCGCCGATCTGGTCCAGCGCGATGCGGGCGACGGTCACCGATGTGAGCGCCCCGATGGCGTGGTCCATGCGCGCCCGGCGGGTGACGCAGGGGTCGCACAGGTCGCCGGGCAGGAGCAGCGAGACGATCGCGCGCCGCCCGTCGGGAAACTGCCGGTACCGGCAGGCCCAGCCATCGAGGATGAGGTGGGTGTGGTGCGGGTCGTCGTGCTGGCCGACGATGTCCTGGCGCGGCGCGACCGGACGCACGTGCTGGCGGGCGAGCCCGTCGAGGGCCGCGCGGTCCTCGGGCGCGAGACGGACATGCCGCTCCATCTTCCGCAGGAAGGGGTTGGTCATGTCCGCCTCCGGTCAGAGGAGGCTGCGGCGATGCGGTTTCCGGCCCGGCACAGGCAGGCCACCCGGCCGAGGGCCCGCGCCGGCCGCATCACGCACGATCAGGCCGCTAATCGAGGCGGGCGGCACGAAGACTAATCTCGGCACGGGATATATCGGCTTCCGAACGTCGAAGTCTGGAGAATTTCGACGGCTTATGCCGCGACCGCGCAGCCGCGCGCTAACCTGCGTTAAGCGACCGCCCTGCCGGCCGGCGCGCGGCAGCCCAGCACCTCACTCGGCGGCGGCGCCCACCGAATCGGCCATCCGGGCTTGCCGGGTGCCGAGGGGCTGGGGCTCGCCCACCGTCGTGTCCTCGGCGGTCTGATGCTCCATCTCGGCATTCAGCTGGGCACCGGCGAGCACGATCATGGTCGAGATCCAAATCCAGGTCATGAAGCCGATGGCGGCGCCGAGGGAGCCGTAAGTCTTGTTGTAGCTGCCAAAATGGGCGACGTACCAGGAGAACAGCAGCGAGGCGACGAGCCACAGCAGCGCCGCGGAGGCTCCACCCGGGGTAACCCAGCGCCAGCGCGGCGCATCCCGGCTCGGGCCATAGCGGTAGAGCAGGGCGAGCCCGAGCAGGACCGCCACGAGCAGCGCCGGCCAGCGCAGCAGGGTCAGCCACCAGGCATCGGCGCCGAGCCCGACATACGACAGCACCACCGGCAGCACCACGACGGCGCCCAGCGCCAGGATCAGGAAGGCCAGCGCGCCCGCCGTGAAGGCCAGGGAGACGAGGTTGAGCACGAAGAAGTTGCGCTTCTCGCGCTCGTTATAGACGATGTTGAGCGCGTCGAAGACGTGCTTCACGCCGCCATTGGCGCTCCAGACCGACAGGGCGATGCTGACCAGCAGGCTGAGGCCCAGCGCGGTGTTACCCTGGTCGTTCAGCCGCTTGACCTGGTCGCCGACGATGTCGAGCGCGCCCTGGGGCAGGATGCCCTGGAGGCTGGTGAGCTGGTCGTTGATGGTCGAGGCGTCGGCCACGAGGCCGTAGCAGGAGACCAAAGCCGCCACCGCCGGGAAGATCGCCAGCAGGGTAAAGAAGGTCACCCCCGCCGCGATCAGCGAGAGGCGGTTCTCGCCGATGTCGCGATAGGTGCGCAGCGCGA
>NZ_LHCD01000040.1:0-90761 GCF_001262595.1 Methylobacterium sp. ARG-1 | reverse complement strand
GCCCGCCGATGCGGCCTCGCGCTGGATCACCCGGCTGTTGCGGGGCGCGGGTGTGCTCGCGGTCAGTGGCCTGGTGGTGGCGCTCGCCGGCCCCTACGGCGCCGGTGCGCCGGTGACCCGCATCGGCGTCGGCGCCCAGATCGCGATGCTGATCGACCGGTCCGGCAGCATGAACGAGACCTTCGCGGGCCGGCAGCCCTCGGGGGCGGAGGAATCGAAGGCCGCCGCCTCCCGGCGCCTGCTGGCCGATTTCGTCGGCGCCCGGGCGCACGATCTGTTTTCGGTCACGGCCTTTTCCACCGCGCCGATGCTGGTCATGCCGATGACCGACCGGCACGCGGCCGTGCGCGCCGCCATCGCGGCGATCGATCGGCCGGGGCTCGACTACACCAACGTCGCCCGCGGCCTCGGGATGGCGCTGTCGCAATTCGCCCCGGAGAGCAGCGGCTCCCGGGTCCTGCTGTTCATCTCGGACGGGGCCGCGGTGATCGACCCGCGGGTGCAGGATTCCCTGCGCGCCGCCTTCGCCAAGCTGCACCCGAACCTCTACTGGCTGTTCCTGCGCACCAAGGGCTCGCCCTCGATCCAGGACAGGCCGGCCGGGGAGGACACCCCCCAGGCCGCCCCCGAGCGGCACCTCGACCTGTTCTTCAAGGGCCTCGGCGTACCCTACCGGGCCTTCGAGGCCGAGGGCCCGCAGGCGGTCGCCGACGCGATCGCGCAGATCGCCGCCCTGGAGCGCAACCCGATCCCCTATACCGAACCGCGCCCCCGCCGCGACCTGACCGGCTTCGCCTACGGGCTGGCCGGGCTCGGGCTCTTTCTGCTCGTCCTGGCGGCGCTCGCAGAGGCGGATCTCCTTGCCGTTGGCACTCGGTCGCGCGTGTCGCGGGAGCAGCGGATGAATCCGGATCTCAGGAGGGCGGCATGACCCGATCCGGGAGCCGAGAGACTTTGTGCGGCGGCCTACCGCAAGCGGGCGTCATTTCATCAGAGACGCGCCGGGCCGCTTTGCACCGACGGCTCTGGAGCCGAGGGACTGAAGGAACGAGCCTTTCCCCTCTCCCTTGCGGGCAGGGACCAGGAATGGGGGCGGTGCCGGATGGGGCGCCTTGGTGCCTCCTGAACCAACTCCGCCCCGCAAGGGAGAGGAGAGTGCGCACGTATCCGAGCGAGGCGCCGGTCCCCTCTCCCGTGCGGGAGAGGGACAGGGTGAGGGGTGCGACCTCGCCGGAAGACCCTGGTCCCTCACCCCAACCCTCTCCCGCACGGGAGAGGGGGCATGTCGCGGCCTGCGCAAGCCGACGTGTGAATACGGTAGCCAGCACGCAAGCGGGCCTCCGTGCCCTGTCCCGCCATGCGTGACGCCGTTCGCCGCCTCTGGGGCCGGCTTCGGCCGCGGCTGCTCCTTGCCCTTCCGGTGTTGCTCGGCCTCGCTGCCCTGGGCTTCGGCGTGTCCGCCTGGCGGACGGATGCGGCCAACCGGGGTATCGCGACGCTCGAGGCCGGCACGGATTTCGACGTGGGAATCGGGGCGCCGACGCCGCTCCTGCTGGCGCGGATCGGCTACCTCGCCGGCCACGGGCGGCTGGAGGAGACCGAGCCGCTGGTCGCCGCCCTCGACCGGGCCGGTGCAGCCGATGCCGCGTCCCATGCACGCTACCGCATCGCCAACGCCCGGATGCGGGACGCCTTCGGACTCCTGACCCGCGGCGCCATCGACAAGGCCGGCCCCCAGGTGACCCTGGCGCGCCAGGATTACCGCCGGGCGTTGCGGGACCGGCCGGATTTCTGGGACGCGAAGTTCAACCTCGACGTCGCCTCGCGGCTGATCCGCGACTTCCCGGACTTCGACCGCGCCGGCGGCGACGAGATGCGCGCCGAGCCGAAGCAGATCTGGACCGACATCCCCGGGCAGCCCCGAGGTGGCCCATGAGCCGGCAAACCGTTCTCGGCGGCCTCCCGCTCGCGCGCAATCTGCGCGGCCGCCGCTTCCAGGCGCTCGCCCTGGCGCTCGTGCTGGTCATTGCCGCCCTGGTGGTGCCGGCCCTGCCGGTGACCCGCGCGGGGGTCGCGGTGCTGGCGGTGGTGGACATCACCGGCTCGATGAACGTGCGCGACTACGCGGCCGACGGCCGTCCGGCGAGCCGGCTGGAGACCGCCAAGGCGGCCCTGCGCCGGCTGGTGGCGGACCTGCCCTGCGGCTCGCGCGTCGCATTGGCGCTGTTCACCGAGCGGAAGCCGTTCCTGCTGTTCGAGCCCGTGGAGGTCTGCGCCGATTTCGCGCCGCTCGACGGTGCCCTGGCGGCGCTGGACTGGCGGATGGCCTGGGAGGGCGACAGCCGCATCAGCGCCGGCCTGTACCGGGCCATCGAGATGGCGGCGGGGCTCGGCACGGACCTGCTCTTCGTCACCGACGGCCAGGAGACGCCGCCGCTCCCCGCCGGCCAGGTGCCGCCCTTCGAGGGCAGGCCGGGGGCGGTCCGGGGCCTGATCGTGGGGGCCGGCGCCTACGGCCTGTCGCCGATCCCGAAATTCGACGATCGCGGCCGCGAGAGCGGCTTCTACGCCGAGACCGACGTGCAGCAGGAGAACCGGTTCGGGCCGCCGCCGGCCGATGCCGAATCCCGCGCCGGCTACAACCCGCGCAACGCTCCGTTCGGCGCCGCCGCCGCCCAGGGCAGCGAGCATCTCTCGTCGGTGCGCGAGGGCCATCTCAAGCAGCTCGCCGCAGTCACCGGCCTCGCCTACGCGCATCTCGACGGGCCGGGCCGGCTCGACCGGCCCCTGATCGAGGCCGCGACGCCGCGCCCGCTGCCGGGCCGGATCGACCCGCGCCCCGCGCTGGGCGCCCTGGCGCTCGCCCTCGTGCTCGGCGTCCTGCTGGCGGGGCCGCTGCGCGGGCTGGCCCCCCCGCATCACCCGGTTCACCCCCACCCACCGTTTGCGTTCCCGGAAAGCCTGATCATGCGTCGCGTCCTCACCACCCTCGCCATCCTGTTCGCCGCCGGCACCGCCCTGGCCCACGGCCCGACGCCCCAGAAGGTCGACCAGACCATCACCATCCAGGCGACGCCGGACGCGGTCTGGAAGGTGGTCGGGCCGTTCGGGGGCATCGGCGCCTGGCATCCGGATGTCGCCAAGGTCGAGGCCAAAGGGGGCGACGGGGCGGGCGCCGTCCGCAAGGTCACGCTCAAGCGCGGCGGCACCCTGGTCGAGGGCCTCGACGAGTGGAAGGGGGCCGAGCGGACCTACTCGTACCGGATGTCCGACCCGGATCTCGATGCCCTGCCGGTCTCGTCCTACTCGGCGACGCTCACGGTGACGCCGGAAGGCAATGGGGCCAAGGTCGAGTGGATGGGCCGGTTCTACCGGGGCGACACCGGCAACGAGCCGCCCGAGAACCTGAGCGACGCGGCCGGCAAGGAGGCGATGAACCGCTACTTCGCCGAGGGCCTCAAGGGCCTGAAGGCGAAGCTGGAAAGCGGGCCGCAGCGATGAGGTTTTCGCGGCGCCTTATCGGGGTCGTGAGTCTCGCGCTCGCCGCCGGGCCGGCGGCGGCGGGCTCCGTCTGGGTCGCGAGCCAGCAGGGCGCCCGCGTCACCCGGATCGAGCGGCCGGACGGCGCGCGAGTCGCAGAGCTTGGCGCCGCGCTGGCGGCGGCCCCGTCCCCGGCAGTCGTCGCGGCCGGTCCCGGCGGGCGGCTCTATCTCAGCCACCCCGATGGCCGCGCGATCACGGTGATCGCACCCGATGGGGCGATGCGGCGCTGGCCGGTCCCCGGCCAGCCCTTCGGGCTCGCGGCCGACCCGGACGGGCGCGCTCTCTATGTCGGCGACTGGTCCGGCAACCGGGTGCTGCGCCTCTCGGCGGAGACCGGCGCGGTCGAGGCCGAAGTCGCGGTCGGCCGCGACCCGGCCGGGCTCGCCGTCGGCGTGAACGGGCGGCTCTACGTGGCCGAGCGCGAGAACCGGAGCGTCGGCGTGGTCGACACAGCCCGGATGGCGCGGATCGCGGGAATCCCGGTCGGCGACGGGCCCTTCGCCCTGGCCTACGATCCGGTCCGCGACCGGGTCTACGTCGCCAATGTCCGGAGCAACGATCTCACCGTGATCGATGCCGGCGCGCTCAACCCCGCCGCGACGGTACCGGTCGGGGCGAGCCCCTACGGCGTCGCCATCGGCCCGGACGGCCGGCGTGTGGTCGTCACCAACCAGCATGCCGGAACCGTCTCGATCGTGGATGCCGAGGCGCTTACGGTCGTCGCCACGGTGCCGGTCGGCCGCTATCCCGAGGGCGTGGCGATCCTGGGCGGCCGCGCCTACGTGGCCAACTGGTTCTCCGACGACGTGTCCGTGATCGACCTCGCGGCCCTGAAGGAGACCGGCCGGATCCCGGTGGCCGAGGGTCCGCGCACCGTGGCGGCGGATTGGCCGGCCCCGGGGGAGGCCGACCGGTGAGGGGGGCGCTCGCCAGCCTGATGGTCGCCGGCCTCGCGCTCGCCGCCTGCGACGGCCCCCCGGAAGCTGAATCGGGGGAGGGGCAGTCCGTGGTGGCCCGCACCGCCGAGAGCGACTTGCCGGCCTGGCTGTCGCCCACCGACGGGACCGACCCGGCGCGCTGGCTCGCCGGCCGGGAGGCCGGGCACCCGGTGCCGGCGGGCTCCGACTCCGTGCGGGCGCTGCAGGACGCCCTGGCGGAAGCCAGGACTGTCTTCATCGAGGATCCGCGCATGATCGCCAACCGCACGGCCCAGCTCGGGCAGATGCTCGCCGAGATCGGCAAGACCGAGCGCTTCGCGTTGCTGCTCACCGGGTTCAGCGCGGTGGCGGCCCGGCGCGGCCGCCACAAGAGCCTCTACGGGGAAATGTGCCAGCACTACTTCAACACCCGCGCCCGCGGCATCGACCGTGCCGCCGCCCTGGCCCTGCTCGCCGACCGGTTCGCCCCCGGGCTCGGGCCGGGAGAGGCGCCGTGAGCGCCGCGCAGCGCCTCGCCGCGCCGGGCCCGGCCCAGCCCGCGCGGTCCGTCCGAGCCCGGGACCTCCTGATCGTCGACGACCACCCGATCGTGCTTCAGGGCTTCCGGCTCCTGGCCGAGGAAGCCGGGATCGCGCGCGTCCACGAGGCCCGGGACATCGTCGCCGCCTACCGCACGTTCCACCGTCACCGGCCGGGCGTGGTGGTAACCGACCTGAGCTTCCGGGACGACGGCCTGTCCGGCCTCTCGCTGATCCGCCGGATCCGCGCGCTCGAGCCGGAGGCGCGCATCCTCGCGCTGAGTATGCACCGGGACCCGGTCATCGTCGCGCGGGTCCTGGAATGCGGGGCCCTGGGCTTCGTCCTCAAGGATACGCCCGCCGCTTCCTTCCTCGAGGCGCTGGAGGCGGTCGCCAACGGCCGCTCCTACCTGCCCCATGACATCGCCATCGAGATCGCGATGCTGAATGCCGGCGCGCACGACCTGCCGCTGGCGAATTTGAGCAGCCGGGAGATGCAGATCCTGGTGCTGATCGGGAAGGGCAAGCCCTACGACGAGATCGCTGAGATCCTGACCCTCAATTACCGCAGTGTCGTGAACGCCACCGCGACCCTGCGGTCCAAGCTCGGCGTCGGCAGCATGGCCGAACTCATGCAGATCGCCGCGTCCCAGGCCCGCACGCGACCCTGAGGGCACGCGCCCGCGCCCGCCGAGACACCAGATCGCGCGGCGCGTACATGATCGCAGCCGAAGTCACGGGCTCTCGCAATATTCTGCGAGGCGTGTTGCGCACCGCCAATATTTATTTCGTCGATCCCGGAAGTGGATCGAACATGTGTTGTGATATCCCGGTTCGTACGAGCCTAAAACGCCGAAAAATCAACGGCTCTCGCGTTGGGATCGGAAAGTTTCTCTTGTTAGCAGGGCCCGCCGAACGCGGTCCCTCAGGCGGCACAAGCCGGCTCGCCCGGGTCGGCGGGATGACGCTCGGACGATAAGAAATCCAAAAGCCGTCGGGGCGGGGGTCTGTCATGCGCGTCAACGCGACCGTGGTTCCACGTTGCGATTACAAGACGGCCCTGGCCGCCGGGTTCCTGGGCGGAAACCTGTCGAGCTTCGTCAAATGGGGCTCCGAGATTCCGTTCCCGCCCCGGGAGGCCGGGCGTCTCTCGCCGCCCTTCGCCATCCTCAAATGGCTCGGCCTGAACGTCGAGGCCATGACCTATACGTTCACCGGGCACGTCCTCAATTACGGTGTCGCGCTGATGCACCAGGGGTTCTCGGTCTTCTTCGGCCTGCTCTACTGCCTGGCCGCCCTGACTTTCCCGCTCGTGACCTTGGGACAGGGTATGGCCTTCGGGTTGGTCATCACCGTCCTGTTCCACGGCCTCCTGTTGCCGCTCGGCGGCTGGGCCCCGCCTCTGTGGCAGATCTCCGGCCATGAGGCGTTCTCTGAGGTGTTCGGTCACCTGCTCTGGGCCTGGTCGATCGAGATCGTTCGGCGCGACATGATGGGCCCGCCCCTGAACGCCCGACGCGTGTGATCGGAGGCGCCGCGCCCGTCCGCCGCGGGGGCGGATTACCGGGGCGAATCCTCGGCCATCGCCGCAACACGAGCGACGAAGCGCGCGCGCGTCTCCGGGCCAACCCGCAGCAGGTAGGCCCGTACCAAGTCGAGGAGGGCCGCGACATCCGGCAGGTCGCCCTCGATCGGCACCGCCGCGTCCGATACGAAGAAGCTGGAGACCGGGACGCCCAGCGCATGCGCGATCTCGCTCAGCGGGCTCCCCGGCGATGGGCTCCGGCTCGCCGCGCCCGACGGTTTGGGTTCGTCACACATGATCGGTTCAACCCGGCTCGGGACCGGTTGTGCGGGAGACACAGCGGGGTCCTGCCGTTCCAACCGGCCTGCGGCGGGAATGCACCCCGATCCGATCATGAAATTTTCGACAGATTCCGGGATGAAATGGTACGGTTGCGCACCAAATCGTCCTGGTAGAGCTCGGCGGGATCGACACGATGGGACAGCGCTCGAAGACGCCGGTCAACGCGATCGACGGCTTCAGTGAACCGCTCGACCGGCTCCGCGCTGCGCTCGAAGCGTCATGTGTGGTCGGTGTCTGGGATTGGGACATCGTCCGTCACGTCGTGGTCTACGATGCCGGCGCGGCGCGCTTGCTGACCGGCGATCCCGCGCTGGCGGAGACCGAGCTCGACGGCTCGACCGCTATCGGCACCGTCCATCCGGCCGACCATGCCTGGCTGCTCGATCATGTTCAGCAGGCCTCGAAGACCGGCGGCCTGGCGGTCGCCGAGTACCGGGTAATCGCGCCGGACGGAACCGTGCGGTGGCTGCTCAGCCGCGGACGCATGTTCCAGGATGCGAACGGGCGTCCGGTCCGGTCCCGCGGCATCATCATCGACATCACCGAGATGCATCAGGGCAGCGAGCGTTACGTCTTGAGCGACCTGTCGGCGCCGGCCGATGCCCTGGAGCGGGCCGCCGACCTGGCCATCGCGCTGAAGCGCACGCTCGACGGCGACACGCCGGCCGAGGTTCGCGCCGCCGCCGATGTGCTGCTCATGAGCCTCGGTCGCGCGATCGCGCGCAGCAGCTCTCAGCGCTGAGCCGCGTTCGGCGCCCGAACCGGCCGCTCAGCGCCCAAGCCGCGGGAACATGCCTCGGCCCTTCAGTCTTGGCCCTCCACGGATCACCCGGGAGGATCACATGGGACAGGATGTCGACGCGGCGCGCGAAGCCTTGGGAACCGTGCCGCCGGCTCGACCGGCGCGTGCGGTGAAGACGCCCGACGCTGGCGCCGGGGGAAGCGGCCCGCATGCGCCGGGCCATCCCGAGGCCGAGGCATCGGGCGATGCGGCCCCGGAAAGCGGCGGCTACGACACCCGGCCGCCCGTTCCCCAGCCGGACAACCGCAAGGGCGGATACGGCGCCGGCTGAGGCCAGTCGGGTTTGGCGGCCGCCGGCTCGGGCGACCGAGGGGCGGCCGCCTGGAGGTTTCAGGCATCGTGCGGCTGGTCTTTGCCGGGTTCGCATTTATTCGTCAGATATTAGAGGAAGATTTTTTGGAACCAAACGTGCTCGGCTTCTGAAATCCTGAAGCTTATCTGTAAATCATCGCCGCGTGGAACGTATCATGTGCCAGCGGGATTGATGGGGTCCGGAATGATCCACGGAGACCATCATGCGTACCCCCCTCGCCGTCCTCGCCATTGCTACGCTGTTCGGCTCGAGCGCCCTCGCGCAGACCACCGTGACCGGGACGCCGGCTGCTCCTGACGCGAAGACCAGCCAACAATCGGGTGGCCAGGAGAGCGTCACCCGTCCGAACACCGACAAGATGGCCCCCAACGGCGGCACGACTGCAGCCCATGCCAACGTCCAGCTGGAGAAGGGCGCCAACAGCTTCACCGAGGGCGAGGCGCGTTCGCGGCTCGAGAAGTCTGGCTTCACGGACGCCAAGAACCTCAAGAAGGACGGCGACGGCATCTGGCGCGGCACCGCCATGCAGGGCGGCAAGCAGGTCAACGTGGGCCTCGATTTCAAGGGCAACGTGGCGGCGCAGTGATCCCCTGATCCTCACGACCTTCACCCAGGAGAATTCTTATGGCTCAGCAAACCATCACGGCCCTCTACGACCGTTACGAGGATGCCAGCAACGCCGTCAGCAAGCTTGAGGCGGGCGGCATTCCGCATGGCGACATCAGCATCGTCAGCAACAACGAGGGCGACCGTCATGCCGGCCGCACCGCCACCGACGGAACGCATGTCAGCGACGACACCAAGGAGAAGGCCAAGGACGGCACCGGCACCGGCGCCACGCTCGGCACCGTGGTCGGCGGCGCAGCCGGCCTCCTGGCCGGCCTCGGCCTGATCGCGATCCCCGGTGTCGGCCCGGTCGTGGCCGCGGGCTGGCTCGTCGCCACCCTGACGGGCGCCGGGATCGGCGCCGCCGCGGGCGGCCTGGGCGGAGCCCTGGCCGGGGCCGGCGTCAGCGAGACGGACGCGCACGCCTACGGTGAAGGCGTACGCCGGGGCGGGACGCTCGTCACCGTCCGCGTCGACGATGCGCGCACCACGATGGTACCGATGGTCATGGACGTCCTCGAGGAGCACGGCTCAGTCGATCTCGACCAGAAGACCAGTGCGTGGCGTGCGGATGGTTGGGAGGCTCCGGCCCCCGCTGCCGGTACCGCCATCACCGGCCCGACCGACGGTCGGAGCCGCGTCCGGGCTTATCCGGGCACCACGAGCCTCTGATCGGTCGCTGCGCGACCCGACACAATCCGGAGCCCTTTAGGCTCCACGCGACGGCCGGGACCTATGTCCCGGCCGTTTCTCGTTCAGGCATCCCAAATGGTAGGGTGTCGCCGAGCAGAGCCGGCGATCCCGCGGCTAACGTTCCGATTGTGGCGCTGCTAAGGACGCTGAACCTGCCAACAGAATAGCGTTGAAAGCCGGATTTGGTGTGTTGAATCCTTAGTCGGTCCGAAACAACAAGGGGATGCTGCACGATCTGAAGGGGCCAATATGAACGAGACATCCTATGGGAAATCTTCCAACTTCACCGAGTTGGCGGTTGATCTCGTCGCCGCCTACGTGGCGAACAATCCGGTCCCGGCATCCGAGCTGCCGGCGCTGATCGCGCGCATCTACGGTGCGATCACCAGCCTGGCGTCCGGCACGGCGCCGGTCGAGAGCGGGGCCGCCGCGCCGGCCGTCGACAAGCCGAGCCCGGCCCAGATCCGCAAGTCGGTGCAGCAAGACGGGATCGTCAGCTTCATCGACGGCAAGACCTACAAGACGCTGAAGCGCCATCTGGCCGCCAATGGCCTGAGCCCGCAGAGCTACCGCGAGCGCTACGGCCTGCCGGCCGACTATCCGATGGTCGCCCCGAGCTACGCCGAGCAGCGTTCCGCCCTCGCCAAGGCGATCGGGTTGGGGCAGCCCGGCGCCATGGCCAAGCGGAAGGGCGAGGCCGCCTGAGCGGGGCTCATCTCCGACCGGGCAGGCGCTGGCTCGAAGCCGCGCCCGCCGGCGGGATCGGCACACGTCGGAGCGCCTGTCCGCCCCGGCGGTCAAGGCGACGGTTTGCCGGTGAAGACAAGCGTGTTCAGACATTCCAGCTCGTCCGCGGCGATGCCGAACGAGCGTTTCCCCGCCCCCGGACGCGACCGACAGGTCGGTCCGCTCGCCAGCGATCCGCACGGCATGGCGGTGATCCGGGCCTCCGGGAAGGCCGTCCCGATCGCGTCGAGGGTGATGCATCGCGGGAGTTCGCGGTCGAGCGCGAGAAGAGGACAGACTTCCGGGTTCGCGGCGGTCGGCGCACGATCATCGACCGCGGTCACGCGGAGCCCGTCGAGCTGGAAGCTCGGCCCCGACTCTCGTGTGAACGGACCCTCGCTCTCGCGCCTGAGCGTGATGCCGAGCACGTCCTCGACCCATTCCCGATTGCGGAGGGCCGGCGCATTCAGCCGGGCCGCGATCGTCCGGCCGCCGCCTTCCGCGGGTTGCGCTGACGAGGCAAGGTCGATCTCCACAGCCCATGCGTGCGGTTGTGGATGCATCGCGTGCTGCCTATGTGTAGAACATAAAGTGAACATAGGTGCGCGGTCGGGCGGCCAGCTGTCTCGATGCCGCGGCCTTGAACGGAACCGGAGGGCTGTCGATTGATCGAGGAACGGCCGATGCCGACGAAGCTCTACCGCTTCCACTGCACGGACGGGCATGAGCTGGTGACCGACCTCAAGGGCAAGCGTCTGCCGACGACGGCGCAGATGCGCGTCCATGCCGAGCGGGTCGCGCTCGGGCTCATGGAGCGGGTCGAGCGGTTCGACTGGTCGGGCTGGCAGGTCGAGGTCTACGACGCCAAGGGGCGTCGCGTCTGGATCCGGGCGTTCGTCGACGTGAACGTGGATGTGCAGGCCGCGTGAAGCGCGACGGCCCCCGAATACGAGGAGAGACAAGATGGCGTTCAAGCCGAAATCCGCCGCGGAGACCAAGGCGAAGGATCTGGGCCTCGCGCTCGCCCGGATCGCCGAGGGCGACGGCACGCCGGCCAATATCGGGGTCGATCAGCTGCGGCGGGTGAGTCCGCGCCTCACGCCGCTGGCGGTCGGCCAGATGGTCCGCAAGGAGCGGGGGATCGTCGAGGCGACCTTGGCCGAGCGCGGCCTGGCCCTGGTCGACTATGCCGATCAGGGGCCGGGTCGCGGGATGGAATTCGTCATCGACGCGGCGGGATGATCCGGTCGGGCGGCCCGATCAGGCGACCGCCGGACGACCCCGCAGCAGACGGCCGGCCAGTCGGAACGGCAGGAGCGGCAGCTTGAACAGCGCCGTGACTGCCAGGACCGCGATAACGGTGAGGATTGCCAAGAAAGAGTTGAGCAAGCGGTGCGCGCTCCCATGAAGGGCTGCCCTCGCGGGCTGATGACCCCAGCTGGCGCCCGGAACGCGGCGAGACTATGGACGCTTCAGCCCTCGATTGCAGTCATGCGCAGCCGGCCGATCACCCTCCGTGTCGCGGAAACAGACGGCCGCTCAAGGGGTTTTCCCTGTTGCGCAGGGCTCGCCCGCACCGATCCCGGCGATCCGGAGGGTGGCGCGGCGACACACTGCCGCAACCGTGCGTCGCGATAGGCAAGATTGTGAGAGCGATATGAGCAAGCGCGGTGCAGGCAGGGCCGGCCTCGTCCTGACGGTGCTCCTGGCGGCCGGACCGGCGGCCGCGGAGGTCCAGGTCCGCTACGCGGCGCCGGAACGCTTCACGGATGCCGAGAATCGCTTCGCCTCCGGGCAGCCGCTTCGGGTCACGCTGGCCGAGCTGACCCGGATCCTGGTCGATCTCGGCAATGCCCGTCTCCGGCCGGACGAGCGCCTCGACATCACAATCCTCGATATCGATCTCGCCGGGTTCGACCGCCCCGGTTTCGCGTCGCCGACGGGCGTCCGCGTCGTGACCGACGCCACGCCGCCGCGGATCCGCCTGGCCTACACGTTGCGCCGGGGCGGCCGTGTCGTCGCGCAGGGCGAGGATACGGTCACCGACATCAATTTCCTGCTGACCGCGAACCCGCGCTTCTCCACCGGCGGTCTGTATTACGAGCGTCAGGTCCTGCGCGACTGGTTCGCGCGTCGCTTCCCCGCGGGGTCCGAGCGCGGTTGAGCTGCGTGCCTGGGCGGTCGCCGAACCCGCTTCACGGCACCTACTCGGCGGCCGTGCCGCTGAAGGCCTGCCGGTTGGCGCTGCGGGCGCGCGACGGCCGGCTGCCGTCGTAGCGGGCGGCCTTGCCGGCGGCGAAGAGCAGGAGCGCCGCCAGGCCCAGCAGGACGAGATCGACCCCGACGAAGAGCGGATCCACCGGATCGCCGGCGCCGTAGGCCCGCTGCATCCGCCAGCCATCGGCCACGGCGGCCGCCGCGTATAGGGCGGCACCCGCGATCAGCACCTCGGGCCAGGCCCGCCGCTGCGGACGCAGCAGGCCGACCGCGGCGATCAGCACCCAGACCGCAAAGAACCCGCGGATCTCCCAGAGCGCCCGGTCGGGCATCCCCACCGGGAGGATCCGGTTGGCCAGGAAATAGGCCGCGATGGCTGCCGGCAGCCCGGCGATCGTCGCGATGTTGAGGCCCTGGACGAGGCGCAAACCCAGATGCGGCGCGCTCCCGGCCGCGGTCGTTTTGGGCAGGCGCGCCACCGACCACAGCAGCAGGCCCGTGGCCACCATGGCGCTGCCCGCGAGCCCACACAGGAAGAACAGGATGCGTAAGCCCGGCCCGGCGAAATGCGCCTCGTGCAGGCCGACCATCGTGGTGAAGGTCTTGGCCGCCGGCTTCAGCCCACCGGCCCGGACCTCCACGACGCCCCCCGTGGTGCCGTCGAAGGCGACCTGCGGGTGCTCGTGCGACAGCCCGTGCGGCTCCTCGAACACGACCACCACGGTGGCGTTCGCGTCCTTCGGGTTGACGATCGAGATCCGCTCCAGGGGCTCGTGGATCGTCTCCTGCGCGCGCCGCACCATCGGGCCGACAGGTGCCAGGGTGCCCGGCCGGCCCGCCGGGGGGCGCGGCGCCGTGATCTGGCCGGCCTCGGCGAAGAAACGCTGCGTGTCGCCCCGATAGGCCGCGGTCATGCCCCAGGGCATGTACATGAGCGACAGGGTGACCAGCCCTGTATAGGTGATCATTAGGTGGAACGGCAGGGCGAGCACGCCCGTGACGTTGTGGGCGTCGAGCCAGCCGCGCTGGGCGGACTTGTCCCGGCGGAAGGTGAAGAAGTCGGCAAAGATCCGCCGGTGGGTGATGATCCCCGAGATCAGCGCCACCAGCATGATCATCGCGCAGATGCCGACGATCCAGCGGCCCCAGAGGGGCGCCATGTTCAGCTCGAAGTGGAACCGGTAGAGGAAATCGCCGCCGCGTGTCTCGCGCAGGGCGGCCGGCGCTCCGGTCTCCGGATCGAGGAAGACGTGGCTCGGCGGCTGGCCCGGCCCTGTCCGCCAGAACAGTTCGAGCAGGGGCAGGTCCGGGCGGGGCGGCGTGATGAACCATGACCGCGCGCCTCCCGCCTGCGCCTGCAGGTAGGCGACGCCGCGCTCCACCGCGGCGGCCGTCGCGTCGGGGCCGCGCACGGTCCCGGCCTGGAGTTCGGGCCGCATCCAGCGCGAGATCTCGGGCCGGTAATAGCTCGCGGTCCCGGTGACGAAGACCGCGAACAGCACCCAACCGACGATCAGCCCGGACCAGGCATGCAGCCACGCCATCGACTGCCGGAAGCTGTTGCGCATCGGTCGACCCTTACCAGCGGTAGCGCAGGGTTCCGTAGACCGTGCGCGGCAGACCGTAGAAGCAGGCCGAGTAGGAGAGGCAACTCGAGACGAAGCGCTCGTCCAAGAGGTTGTTGACGTTCAGCTCCGCCGTGAGGCCGGCCAGGCTCGGCGCGAGGTGCCGCATGTCGTAGGATGCGACCGCGTCGACGACCACGCTCTCCGGCACTTGGAAGGTATTGGCCGGATCGCCCCAGGACGGGCCGAGGTAGCGCACACCGCCACCGATCCCGAGGCCCAGTAGCGGGCCGTCGGTAAAGCGGTAGTTCGCCAGCAGCGAGATCGTCGTGTCCGGCACCTGCACTGGGCGCCGCCCCTGGAGCGGCACCGACAGCCGAGTGAGGTCGTTCGCCGTGCTGCCGCTATCCCGCACGTTGCGGATGTCGAGGAGCGAGACGCCGCCTATCAGCGTCAGGCCCTCGGCCAGGTTGGCCCGCGCCTCGAACTCGACGCCCTGGGCGCCGACTTCGCCGGTCTGGACCACGAAGCCCTGGCGCAGGGGATCCGCGGAGGTCCGGTTCGACTGGCGGATATCGAAGACCGCGGCGGTCAGCAGGATATCGGTGCCCGGCGGCTGATACTTGATGCCGGCCTCGTACTGGTCGCTGCGGATCGGGTCGGGCACGCGGCCCACCGACCCGAAGGCGCTGTCGAACACGCGCCCGCTCACGATCGGCTCGAAGGCCTGGCTGTAGGACACGTACGGCGCCACGCCGCTGTCGAACTGGTACAGCAGGCTCGCACGATAGGTCAGGGCGTCGGAGGGCGCATCCTGGAGCGTCAAGGTGCTGGTGTTTCCGGAGAAGCTGCGGGTCGGGCCGGTCTGGCGGGCGACGTCGTAGCGGCCGCCGAGCGTCAGCACGACGCGATCGAACTTCGCCTGATCCTGAAAGTACACGCCGGTCTGCTGGGCATCGACCCGCGAGGTGGTGTTGAATGCCGGGAAGGGGATGTTCATGGTATAGTTCGGCGCCAGGATGTTGAGGTCCGGGGCACTCGGGAACGGGGTGCCGCTGGTGCGGGTGCTGAAGGTCCGGTGATCGACGCCCAGCAGGGCCGTGTGCGCGATGAACCCGGTATCGAACTCGGCGATGAAGTTGTTGTCCATCGTGTAGGCTTCGGCCGCCACGTTGGTGCCGATGATTGACCGTGCCAGGAGCGGGCCGCTGGCGGTCGGGCCGTTCCGGTCGTTGAAGGCGCCGTAGACGCTGCGGTAATCGCCCTGGGTACGCAGGTAGCGTCCGGCCGAGTGGAACCGTAGGTTCTCGCCGATACGCTGGTCGAACAGGTACTCGATCGAGGCCTGGGTCCGGTCGGAACGCTCGATGTTGCGATCGCCGTCGTAGAAATTCACCGGCAGCCGCCCGAACAGCCCGCTGCCGAAATTACGCGCGAACACGGTCCCCACCGCCGGGAAGCCGCCGTAGAAGCCCGAGAACGGATCGCGCTGGTAATTGCCGATCAGGGTGAGCGACGTGTCGGTGGACGGGCGCCAGGTGATGCTCGGCGTGATGAAGGCCCGCTCGACCTTGGTGGTCACCGCTGGCCCGTCGCCGTTCCAGCCGAGCCCGATCACCCGGTAGGCGAACTGGTCGGCCAGGCCCGGGATGTCCGACGCGATCGGGCCGCCGATGTCGAAACCGCTCCGGACCTCGTTGAACCCGCCGCCCTGGATGAAGACCTCGCCGTGGTGGACGAATTGCGGCACCTTCGAGACCAGGTTGACGATGCCGCCCGGGCCGGACTGCCCGTACAACACCGAGGCCGGCCCCTTGATGATATCGATCCGCTCGAGACGGTAGACGTCGATCGACGTGTTGGCGTCGCGCCCGCCGATGACCGCCATCTGATCCAGGAAGACCGGGGCCGCGAAGCCGCGGATGTTGAACAGTTCCAGGCGCGTCGAGCCGGCACCGCCGCGCGACTCGGCGAAGACGCCCGGCGTGTAGCGCAGCGCCTGGGTGACCGTCAGCGCGTTCTGGTCCTGGATCTGCTGGCGGCCGACGACCGAGACGGATTGCGCCGTCTCCAGGATCGGGGTGTCGGTCTTCGTGCCGACCGTGCTGCGGCTGGCGACGTAGCCGGGGACCGGGCCGACCGCGCCGCCGGCGCCGTACAGGTCGCCGTTGAGAGACCGGCTGTGACCCTCACCCGTCACGCTCAATTCGGACAGCTCGATATCGGTGGTCGCCGCGGCCTGTGCTGCAGCCGCGCCCGGCGCGATGACCGTACAGGTCGTCGAGAGCAACGCGAGATACAGGGATCCGGCCAGCGACCGTTCGATTGCGTTCCAGGTCGCTTCAGCCCGGGACCGGTTCATCTTGACGCCTCTAAGACAAGCACGGAGCCGCCCGTGCTCTCTACGAAAACGGCAGCCTCACGCCGCCGTGATCGTGTTGGCACCAGAGTATTAGTTGAGGCAACAGCTATGTTGTGGAGCTATTCTAATATAACTTGGACTCATTCCAAGTTGTGTCCGACCGAGCGGCTTCCTGCGAAGGGGAGGGGCCTTCGACGGTCGGGATTGGGTCACCTGGGGGCCACATTTTGCGCTGTGGGTATGGGAAGATTCTGTTAACCACACCGGATTAGCAGAATACGGAATCGGCACTGAACTGGCTTGGTGATGTGGTCCTGTGGTTCACGATCACGCGTTCGTTCCGGCTACGACGCGTTGACGCGGTGACTGTCCCGGGTCGATACAGCCAAGATATGCGGCTGGCACAAGCGAGGGTTGCATGGTGGTGCGAAACTCAATCGTGCGCGATGCAGTTAAGCAGCCCGTGGATCGCGGCCGACCTCGGCCGCACGCCGTGAAAGACTGTTCCGATATGACGACCGTGACCAAGCCCAAGCTCGCGACCGAAGCCGATCGCGCGATCGGGAGCCGTATTGCGGCACTCCGGGCCGCACAGGGTCTAAGCCAGACCACGCTGGGTCACGCCATCGGCGTCAGCTTTCAGCAGGTGCAGAAATACGAGAAGGGCCGCAACCGCGTCGGCGCCAGCCGCCTGCAGATGATCGCGGACCAGCTCAAGGTCCCGGTCGAGGCATTCTTCGCGGACAAGTCGCCGGAGGATACGGGCGCCGAGCCCATCCAGGGCCTGTTCGACGATCCCGAGATCATGGACCTCGTGGCGGCCTTCCGGTCCATCACGGACCAGACGACGCGCTCCGGTGTCCTTTCGATCGTGAAGGCCGCCGCCGCCCTCCGACAGGCCGGCACGGACGCCTGACCGAAGTCGGGACGCCGGCTGCCGGCCGTTCCTCAAATCGGCTCGGCAAGCAGATCCCCCACCGTCCGCTCGATATGCTGGGCGATGTCCGGGGCCCCCGTCATCTCGCCGAAGCTGCCCCGCGTCATCGGCCCGAAGGCGTAGAGCCCGGGCCGGGGCCGGCCGTGCCTGTCGAGCACGTGGCTGCGGCGATCGACGGCGAGGCCGAGACCGACCGCGTCGAGGCTGGCGGTCCCGTCCGCCAGCAGGGCGGCGACCAGCGGGTTGCGCGAGACATCGCGCTCCGGCCCGGTACACAGCACCACCGCGTCGAACGACCGGCGCTCCGTCTCCCCGCGGCCGCGCCGCAACTGCGCCGCGATCCGCCCATCCGCGCCGAGTTCCAGGCCGGTGACGGCTGCCCGTTCGACGAGAAGGCGCCCCGCCGCCCGTGCTTCCGTCAACGCCGCCGCGATCTGCGGCGCGATGCGGAAGCGATGGACCTCCCAGAACGGCAGAAGGCGACGTACGACGCGCCGCTTCTCGGCAGCCGGCAGGCTCGACCACAGATCGGGCAAGGCCGTGCGCAGGGAATCCACCACCGGGTGCCAGCCCAGGACGGGATCGACCGACGCGATCTGCCGCCGGACGAGCCGGAGCAGGTCCAGAGCGGTGGCGGGCGGATGCGTTCCGACCACGTCCAGATCCGTCCTGAAGAGTCCGTGAGCCTTCGGCAGCAGGCCCCGCCGGGAGATCGCGGTGATCGGCCCCCGATGACGGCCAGCGCCGAGGCTCGTCACCACGTCCGCCATGGTCAGCCCGGTGCCGACCACCAGCACGGAAGCCTCTGGCCCGATCTCGGCAAGCGCATCGGCTGCCCAGGGATCGGCGACGAGGCGGCCGGATTCCGCAACGCCCGGACCGAGGGGGCAGGGCAGGGCGGGCACCGCGTGACCGAAGCACAGGGCGACGCGGTCGGCCAAGAGGCGCTCGCCAGATCGTGTCAGGATCTGCCAGGCTCCGACCTCTCCCCGGACCTCCGTGGCCGTCGTGCGCAGATGGGACAGGCGCACGCGGTCCGAGGCTGCCGCCAGGGTTTCGGCCAGGACGGCGCCGATATAGGCCCCGTAGTCCGCCCGCGGCACGTAGGCTCCCGTGCCGTCCTCGCATGCCGGATCGGGCAGGATGCCCTGCGCGTGCAGCCATGCGGTGGCGGTCCCGGTCTCGCCGGCAACGATATCCAGCCGGTCGCTGGGCACGTTGATGCGGTGATTGGGATCTTGGGTGCTGTAGGCCACGCCGCGCCCGAGCTCAAACCGGGGCTCGAGAACGACGATGTCGAGGGGGCCCGTCGATGCGCGTACCGCATGGATCGCCAGCACGGCGCCGGTGAAGCCGCCCCCCACGATTGCGAGGCGCAGCGGGCTTGAGGTCGGTGGCATGGTCGAGATGCATCCCCGAGGGTTTCGGGGGCGTTCGATCAGCCGGACGACGTTCGCGCAAGCCCGGCGGAGGCGATACTGGCCTGTTCACGACGGGCAGCCATCGCGCCCGCGTGGTTCGGGTGAGGGGCGTGGTGCGGCAGACCATGTCGGTGCTTGACGAGCCGGACGGTCGTGCTCATCGCGCTCCGTCGCTTGACGTGGATGGGCGCCTCGCAGGCGATCCCCGCGGTCGTGCAGCGATGCGGTGACGTTTGTACCGCTCCGATCGTCGAGCCGGCTGCCAGGTTCTGAGCGTTGACCGAGTCGATCCCGGGTCCGATGCCCGTGGACACACGGGCAGCGTTCACAATCGAGCTCGAGTGGGGACGAGGGCGATACGCGCCCAAAGGTATGGGCGCCGCGGAATTATGCTCAGCGCCTCAGAAAGCGGGCGTCGGCTTCATGCGCGAACCGGCGTGCGTGACCGAAACCTCAACGGACAAAGCGTAACGCGATGTTTCACGGGAAACATCGCATCCCCATGCCAACTCATCGCCGGCAGTCCGCGCCACCTGAGGTCGGCTGGCCGGTGCCGGGATCTACGCGGTGGCCGGTGCGTATTGGACGAAGGCCCCCAAGAAGGCCACGAGACCTGAGAAGGCGCCGGCGACACGATAGGCCTTTGCCGGCAGCCTGCGGCCGGGCAGGGTCCAGCTCAGGGCAGGCAGGGCGATCAGGTTCAAGACGATCCCGGCCATTACGGCCGCAGCGATCGCTCCCAGCGGCAGGTAGAGAGCGCCCACCAGGACATTCTGTGTGCCGCCGAGACCTGTCACCATCCGGACGCCGCCGCCGGCAAGGAAGCCGATGGCCGCTGCGGCGGTGATCGCCTCGCGCAGCATCGGGACGCCAAGATGTCCCGGAGGAATGGTCTCGATGGCTCGCACGGCGGCTCTCGCTCGTAGGTCCGAGCCGATGATCGCCGACCGCGATCAGTAATGCAATTATGAGTTGTACTTAGTTCCGTTGATACACGCTCTGGGTCCCATGCGCCCCCATCCCCAATCGGCGCCGCCAACGCCTGGCCGATAAACTCCCTCGGCGCGGAGCGGCGTTACCCGGGCTGGGCTGTGGATCGTGAGACTCTCGCGTCGAACCCCAACATCCCGGTGGCAGTCAGAGGGCACGACAACGACGATCTCGCGAGCACCGCTTGGCCCCCCGGGACCGCTTCCCGCCGATCAAGACCGCACAGACGATCCTATGGTCGCCCAAAGCCCGAAGGGACCGAGCGCTCCGCTCCATCCCGCGAGCCCGGCGATAAGCGCCGAGCTGCCCGCTCTGCATCTCAGTGAATAGGAGCCGACGGTACACGTCCCCGCCGACAGGCCGGGGTCCGACCCCCGCTCCTCTGCAGACGCCGAACCTCGCACCATGCGTGCGGGCCACGGCCACCCAGGGGCGACCGCGGCCGGGCGCTCGGCTCACCAAGCGGCTTGCAGACCGGCCGAGAAGACTTGGGCCGTGGCGCCGGGGCGGACCTCGCCGGTGTAGCTCGCCGACAGCGACACCCCGGCGGCCACCGGGCCCGACACGCTCACGCCCAGCACCGCCCCGTCCCGCGCCAGCGCGCTGGTGCGGGTCGAGAACGGCACGCCGAACAGGCTCGAGCGCACCACCGCCGCTGTATCGGCTAGCTCGTGCGCCCAGTACGCCCGGGCGTCGAGGCGCACGCTCGCGGCTCCATCCACCGCCACGCTCGCGAGCCGACCGCCCGCCAGGATCCGCGCCCCGTCCAGCGCCGCCGTGGTGAAGGCCTGCGGGACCAGGCCGCCGCGCTCGCTCACCCGGCCCCGGCTCAGCCGGTCGTAGCTGAAGCCCAGCTCCGGCACGAGTTCCACCGGCAGGCCGGTTGCGATCGCGTAGCCGGCAAAGCCCGACAGGCCGAGATCGCCCCCGGACGGCGCGCCGCCGGCCCGCATCGGGGCCGAGCCCAGCACCACCGTCCGGTTCACCCGCCCGTCGGCATAGGCGCCCCCGGCCGTGCCGCGCAGCACCACCGCGCCCAGCCGCGTGCTGCCGTAGAGCGTCCCGCCGTAGCTGTCCGTGGTGAACGACCCGGGCCCGAACCCGACCCCGCCGCCGCGGGACGCGCCGGTCTCGCGCAGGTAGCTGAACGCGCCGCCCACCAGCGTGTCGCGCCCGATCTGCCGGTCGACGCCGAGCAGCAGCCCGCCGGCATCGAGATTGGCCCCGCCGGCGGCGCGGTCGCCGCCGCGGCTGCCGAAGCCGTACAGCGCGTCGGCCCAGATCCGGCCCTCGCCGGTGGCCAGCGGCTGGTCGGGGCCCCCGGCGGCGCCGCGCAGGTCGATCGCGGTGCCGTTCGGCCCGAGCCCGGCGCCGCCGGCGCTGAAGCTGGCGCTGCCGCCGCCCGAGGTCAGCCGCCGGTCGATCGTGGCGGCGACCAGCCGGCGCGCCGCGAGGTCGGCCATCACGGCGTCGCCGTAGCTCTGGCCCGACAGGCTCGCGAGCCCGCCCGCCAGGGTGCCGGGGGCGGCGGCGTAGAGCGGGTCGAACAGCCGTGCCCGGACCGCGTCGGGCCGGGTGCCGGCCGCTGGCCGGGCAACGTCCAGGGCGGCGCCCACCGCCTGGGCATTGCCGCTCTGGGCCAGGCCCAGGGGCGCGAGGTTGCCGTAGGCGGCGGGGGTCACAACAAGGTCGAGGCCGGCGGCCCCGTAGAGCGCGTCGAAGCGGGTGGCCGCGGCCAAGCCGGCTGGCGGCTGGGTAAGCCCGCTGAACGAGCCGCTCAGCCCCGCCTGCGCCACCAAGACGGAAAAGCGCTGGCCGAGCCTCGCGGTGAAGTTGTTGGTGGCATTGCCGGTGATCCCGCGCAGCACCGGCACCAGAGTGCCGTTGGCCGCAACCGCGCCGCTCGGGCCCACCGCCAGCAGGCGGGCGTAGTTGCCCGCCCCAACGCCGGTGCCGGTCCCGTCGATGTCGAGCCCGAACACGCTGCCGGGGGCGAAACTCACCGGGCCGGCCACTGTCAGGGTACCGGGCGAGTTGCCCGGCCGCAGGGCGCCGGCCACCGCCACCGGGGCCGCGATCGTGCCGGTGCCGCGCAGGGTGCCGGCGGCCGCCACCGTCACGGGGGAGGTCCAGAACCCGTTGAGCGCCAGCGTGCCCTGCTGGATCGTGGTCGGGCCGGAGAAGCGGCCGGAGCCGGTGAGGTCGAGCGTCCCGGTACCGACCTTGGTCAGCGTCGTGGGGCCGCCCCCATCCACGATGGCGCCGGCATAGGTGGATGGGCCGGAGCCGCCGACGGTGACCTGCCCGTTGCCGAGCACGGCCGTGGCCGATCCGGACAGGTTCGCGACGGTGAAGGCACCGCCGCCGAGATCGAGCGGGCCGGTGGTGGTGAGGGCGGTGATCCCGGAGACCGGGCCGGTGAACTGCAGGGCGCCGGTGTTGGTCAGGGCGCCGTTAAGCCGGCCGGACAGGCGGGCGGTGCCGGCGTTGGACACAGGGCCGTTCAAGGTGCCGTCGCTGACCAGGAGGCCGGCATTGCCGATCTCGGCGGCCGATAGGCTGGCCCCGGAGGCGACCGCGACGGTGCCGGCGTTGCTGAGCGCGCCGGCCAGGCCGTAGGCGCCGCTCGCCACCACATTCAGGGTGGCGCCGGCGGCGTTGGCGAAGGTGCCGTCGCTGGCGACCGTTCCGGTGACCGCGACGGTGCCGGCGTTCCGGATCGCACCGTCGACCCGGCCGGCGCTGGCGACCAGGGTGCCGGTGTTGGTCACGCCGCCGGAGAGGGTGCCGCTGGTAGTCAGGGTGCCGGCGTTGGCGACCCCGCCGGAGAGGGTGCCGCTGGAGGCCATGGTGCCGGTATTGGTGACGCCGCCACCGATCGCGCCGGTGTTGGCGGTGTAGCCGGCATTGGTCAGTCCGCCGGAGAGGCTGCCGCTGGAGGCCAGGGTGCCGACATTGATGACGCCACCGGCAACGGTGCCGCTGTTGAGAGTGGAGCCGGCATTGGCCAGCCCGCCGGAGATCGCTCCGCTGCTGGCGAGCACGCCGGCATTGATCACGCCGCCCGCGAGGGTGCCGCTGTTGGCCGTGAAGCCGACATTGACCAGGCCGCCCGAGGCGGTGCCGGCATTCACGAAGCTGCCGGCCGTGCCGACGGTGATCGGCGAGACGAGGCTGCCGGTCGCCGTCAGCGCCAGCGTGCCCGCCGCCACCACGGTGCTGCCCGTATAGGTGTTGGCCGCCGACAGGCTGGCGGTGCCCGGCCCGGTCTTGATGAGCGAACCCGGCCCGGCCCCGTCCGCGAACACGCCCGCGAAGCTGGATGTGCCCGTATCGATCTGGAGCGTACCGGTGCTGTTGAGGGTCACCGGCCGGGCGGTGGCGAAGCCGTCAGCCAGGACTTCGAGGGTGCCGCCGCCGAAGGCCAGCCCGCCGCTCGCGGCGCCCAGGTTGCGGTCGGCCAGGATTCCGAGCACGCCGCCGTTGATGGTTGTGCCGCCGGCGTAAGTATTGTTGCCGATGAGATCGAGGATGCCGGCGCCGGTCTTGATCAGGCCGCCGGGTCCGGAGATGTCGTTGGCGAAGCGGCCGTAATAGGCTTGGCCCTTGTAGGTGGTGTTGACCGTCCAGGTGGAGGTGAACTGGCCCGGTCCGTCGATCGCCTTGCCGAGGTTGAGCAGGCCCCAGCCGTAGATGTAGGCCGGCCCGATCGGGGTGGCGGTGGTGAACATCGTCTGGGCGATCTGCGGCGCCGTCAGGAACGGGAACGCTTGACGCAGAACCGCGGCCGCACCCGCAACGTGCGGTGCCGCCATTGAGGTGCCCCCAAGAGGACCGTAATTCGAGCCGTTGTAGATTTTGTTGCCGTCGGGATCGAATCCGCTGAAGCCTTTTCCGACCTGTACGGTCGAATAGATGTCAACGCCAGGTGCCGCGATGCACCACGCCGCCGTAACGCCGCACCAGTTGCTGAAGTTAGCGATCTTGTTTTTGCTATCGGTGGCGACGACAGAAACGATCGATCCGGCAACGCCGGAGAAATCGATTCCGCTTTGATCGGAAATAGCTCGACCCTCATCGTCTAGGAATTGGTAGACACCGCTTCTCGCGTTGCCGGGTCGTATGTATGGATAGAGGGCCGAACCGCTTGGGTTTACCGACGTGACCGGCTGCACCCGCCGATCATTTCCGGCCGCAAAGACCAGAAGCATGCCGCTGTCGACGGCCTGCTTGATAGCGTCGTACTCTGATTTTTCGTGGGAATATCCATATGATTGGATTGAAAATACTCTGTAGGCCGGATTTTTGATCCAGTTACCAAATTCATCCTTGATGTACGGGGGCGGTGAATTGGGCCCGTAGCTGCCATTCAGGACGCGGGCGCCTTGCGCAGTCGCATGCTCGATGGCGGCGCTGGTGTCGCCACCGAGTTTGCCAGCATAAGTGCTGGCATCGTCAGTGCCCACGATCGCTCGTAGGGTGAGAATCGTGCTGTCATAAGCGACGCCCATCATCCCGACACCGTCGCGGGCAGCGCCGATCGTTCCTGACACGTGCGTGCCGTGGCCGTCCCGGTCGGTCAGCGCAGGGATGGGGAAGGCCGGACTGCCGAATTCCGGATTCCAGATATAGGCATCGGCCGAGCCCTGAGAGATCCGCGTGAGTCCGGGCTTTGAGAGATTGCGGAATTCAGGATGGTTCGGGTCGATGCCGGTATCGACCACCGCCACCAGCACCCCAGCGCCGGTAAAGCCGCGCGCATAGGCGGTCGCGGCGTTGATCTGGGCCAGGCCCCAATCGGCCCGGTACTCGGGTGTATCGAAATCCGACGCCGTCAGGCCCAGGAACGAGGGCGGGCGTCTCGCCACGCTTTGCGCCGCCGCCGGCCCCAGCGCCGCCGTGAGAGCGGCCAGCGAGCAACCGAGCAGGAGGCCGCGTTGCGCCCGGCTACGCCGGCTTCCGACGCGGTCCGCTCGCGTGACAGAGCCGCCGCGTTCACCCGTATGGCGCATGGGGTCATGCTGGTCTGACATGAAGAACGTCCGATCGGTCCCGACAAAGGCAAGGCTCCGGCCTTAAGCAGACGGACGTTTTACAGGCTATGACGTCCCGGCCACAGGATGCGGCGCGCGCGCGATTTGGCACTTCCTTCACCCCTTTTGAGACATACTGCATGCAGCGGGGCCGGGTGATGCGCGCTCTTGATCCGGATCAACCGGGGCGAGAGACCATCCGAAAGGTCCCGCCGAGATGTGGCGATGCGAATCGAAGCCAATCGGCGTGCTCATTCGATTCGTCACGATCACACCGGTCGAAAGACCGGTGGAGATCGACGGGAATCTGGATCATTGCGGGCCTGATACTATGAGACATCACCGCGCCGCCGGCATCGCCGCCCCGGCCGAGCACCGGCAGCTCCCGGCCGCATCGATCGCGCCCGATGCCGGCGCGGAGGTAACCCGCCCGGGTGATGCCGCGCCCGAGGCTCCCGCCGCCGGCATTGCGTGCCTGCGCTTCGAGCCGCCCGAGGATCCGGACGCGCTCGGCCGGGCCTGGCAGGCGCATCTGGCGCCGGTCTTCTCGGTGAGCTTCGGGCCGGAGACCGACCTCAGCGTCCCGATCGCGATGCGCAGCTATCACCTCGGCGAGTTGCTGGTCGGCGACGTGATCGCGCCGGCGCATATCCTCGAGCGGTCTCCGGAGATGATCCGGCAGCAGGGGCTCGATCACATCCTGCTGCAATTCTACCGGCGCGGCCGCAGCGTGGTCGAGACGGACCGCGCCGCCGAGCCGGTCAGCGAGGTCCAGTGCATCGTGTTCGACCTGGCGCAGCCCGTGCGCATCGTCGCGGACGCCGTCGATGCCACGAACGTCGTGATCCCCCGCGCCCTGCTGGAGAAGCAGGGTTGTCATCCCGACGCCCTGCACGGCCGCCCGCTGGACCATGACGGCGACCCGTTCGGGCGCCTGGTCCACAGCTTCGTCGCCAATGTCGTGGCCTGCGGCGACCGCCTGGATCAGCGCGAGGCCCTGGCGTCGGCGTCCGCGATCATCCAGCTCTGCGCGACCTGGCTGCGCGGCCGGGAGGCGGGGAGCCCCGTCCAGCACCAGGATGTGCGGATCCGGGTCCGCCGGTTCATCGAGGCGGAGCTCGGCAACCCGAACCTCTCGCCGGCCCTGATCGGCGCGCGCCTCGGCCTGTCGCGCTCGACCCTCTACCGGGTGTTCGCACCCAACGGCATCGTCACCTACATCCGCGACCGGCGCCTGATGCACGCGATGCGGATGCTCATCCGGGATGAGGCACAGCCCGCGCGCGTCGCGCAAATCGCCTACGCGGTCGGCTTCACGGACGAGCGCACCTTCCGGCGTGCCTTCAAGCGCCGGTTCGGCTTCGTGCCGAGCGACGCCGTGCAGCGCTTCGGCCCGAATCGTGGCCCGGAGTCCCTGTCGATCCTGCAGACCTGGATCGAGAGCCTCTGAGGGATCTCTCGCGATCGCGGCACGCTCGGTCCGGACGGCTCCGGGTCAGGCCGGGGGCGCGACGCCGCGCAGATTTTCCGCCGGTGCGGTCGGCAGCAGGCCGTGCAGCGCCATGCCGATGAGCATCGCGGCGACGAAAACGAGGACCGGAACCGCCCCCGTGGACAGGGCCGCCACGGCGGGGCCGGGGCAGAAGCCCGAGAGGCCCCAGCCGATCCCGAACAGGGCGGCGCCGACGATCAGCGGGGCATCGATCCGGCGCCGGGCCGGCAGGTCGAACCGGGCATCCAGGACCGGGCCGGAGAGGCGCTGGCTCAGGAGGTAGCCGAGCCCCGACACCGTCAAGGCCCCCCCGAGGACGAAGACCAGACTGAGATCCCAGGCGCCCGCCACGTCGAGGAAGCCGCGCACGCGGGCCGGGTCGAGCATGCCCGAGAGCGCCAGGCCGAGCCCGAAGGTGAGGCCCGCGGCCAGGGCCGCGAGGATGCGCAGGGCGGCGCTCACGGCAGCTCCCGCATGGCGGCTACCGTCAGCATGCCGGTGGCGAGGAAGACCAGCACCGCCGCGATCGAGCGCGGCGACAACCGCGCGAGCCCGCACACCCCGTGCCCGGAGGTGCAGCCGGATCCGAGCCGGGTGCCGAAACCGACCAGCAGGCCCGCGAGCGCCAGGACCGGCAGGGCTGCATCGATCCGCATCTCCGGCCAGTGTCCGGCCAGCAGCGCGAAGGCCGGTGGCCCGAGGATCAGGCCGAGCAGGAACGCGGCGTCGGCGAGCCAGCGCGCGCGTCCCGGCCGAGCGAGGCCGGCGACCAGGCCGCTGATCCCGGCGATCCGGCCGTTCAGCAGCAGGAGCATCGCGGCGGACAGGCCGATCAGCAGGCCGCCCGCGAGGGGGGGAAGATAGGGGCTCATGGCGGTCTCGCCTTCCGAATCGGGGACCGCCCCGGCGATCCCCGGACCTGGGGTTAGCGGCCGGGCTGTCCCGGAACAAGCCTTGCCAAATGCCGTTGAACGATCGATTATCGAGTAAATTCAGTGGCTTATTGAATATCATGCCGGTCCCGGGGCAATCTGCGAACAAAACCTTCTCCTCCGATGCGGGGCGGGCGGAAGGGCATTCCTGGGACCGTCCGGCGCCGCGCCGCCCCCACTTCGGACATCCGAATCGGGCCGGCCGGATCGGCCCTCGCAAGGACGGCAGCGCGAAAGGTTCAGCGACGATGGCGCAGGGTGATCAGGTGGTGTTCCAGCGGCTCGACCTCGCGGAAATTTTGGGGATCTGGCGCCATGCCCGGGGCCGGATCGTGGGAATCCATCAGCAGCAGGGCCACTCGGCCACGGTCGACGTGAAATTCGAAGGCCACGAGACCCTGGAACGCTACCTCGCCGACCTGTTCCAGCTGGTGCATTGATGGCGCTCGAGATCCGGATCCTCCGGGCGTGACGGCCTCGGCCGCGATCCCGCCGCTGCGCGCCACCGGCCGCAGCACCCTCGAGGGCGACCTGTGGGCGGAACTCCGCGCCGAGGCCGAGGCCGTCCTAGTCGAGGAACCGCTCTATGCCGGGATCGTCCAGGCGACGATCTTGGACCAGCGCAGCCTTGCCCAGGCCTTCGCGTACCGCCTCGCCCACCGCCTGGGTGACGGCGACCTCGCCCGGCTGTCGATGCGCGACCTCTGCCTCTCCGCCTTCGAGGCCGACCCCCATGCCGGGGCCAACGCCGCGCGCGACCTGATCGCCATCCGGGAGCGTGACCCGACCTGCCGGCGCTATCTCGACCCGTTCCTGTTCTACAAGGGCTTGGCGGCGCTGGAGGCCTACCGGGTCGCCCATTGGCTCTGGCACCAGGGCCGGGCGACGCTCAGCCTGCATGTCCAGAGCCGCATCTCGGAAGTGTTCGGCTGCGACATCCACCCGGCGGCCCGGATCGGCTCCGGCGTGTTCATCGACCACGCCACCGGCGTCGTGATCGGCGAGACCACGGTGGTGGCCGACGACGTCTCGATCCTCCAGTCGGTGACGCTGGGTGGCAACGGCAAGGAGAGCGGCGACCGGCACCCGAAGGTGGAGCGCGGGGTTCTGCTGAGCGTCGGGGCCAAGGTGCTCGGCAACATCCGCGTCGGCGAGGGGGCCAAGGTCGCCGCTGCCGCCGTGGTGCTGCACGACGTGCCGCCGCACACCACCGTGGCGGGTGTGCCGGCTCGGGTGGTGTCGCGCCTCGCCGCGGGCGAGGAGCCGGCGCGTAGCATGGATCAGTCTTTCGGCTTCGGCGGCGGGATCTAATCCGAGCAAGAAAAATTTTTCTCAGAGACGAGAGCCGCAAATCCCGCGGGATCGACGGTTGGACGAGAAGGCAATTCTCTCACGATGCGGGGTTGCTTCACATATCTCCTATGGAGGCGGCGTTTTAAAGGCTGGTATTCCGCGGTGCAGGATAAATAGGAAAAATCATTTCGTTGACCCGGTGCGGAATCAAGGCTTACCTTGACTGTGCTGGTTCGCCGCAGCGGTGAGCACAGTGTCCCGCCAGTCAACGGCTGCGCGGCTGCACGACACAACGGTTCTTATCCTGAGCGCGGCGGCCGTCCGGCCCTGTCATAACCCTTTTTACCTTGCGCCCGGCCCGCATCGACTGCGGGACGGCTCGCGGAGACGCGGGCCGATGCTGCGGCGCGCCTGCCATTACGATGAAAGAGGACGAACGATGAGTGGACCCGGTCTGAGCGTGAGCGCCACGGCGGCACGCAATCTTGCGACAGCCACCGTCACCTCGGTCCAGAACGCGGCGAACACGCCGCGCTGGCTCCTCCGGCTCCTGCCGTTCGTGGACGTCGCGGGCGGCGTCTACCGCGTCAACCGGCGCGCCGTCGTGCTGGCCCGGCCCGGCCGCATCGATCTCGTCACCGAGAACAGGGACCGGACGATCCGCCCCGCCTCGCTGCGGGCGGTGCCGCTGTTCAGCCGGCTGGGCGATGCCGAGCTGGCCAAGCTCGCCGACCGCTTCACCGAGAGCAAGCACAAGGCCGGCAAGATCATCCACGAGGAGGGCGCCGGGACCCGGACCCTGACCGTGGTGGCCGACGGCACGGTCGAGCTGACCTTCTCGGGCCCCTACAAGGGCCGCCTGCGCCAGGGTCTGGCCACCCGGGGCGATTATTTCGGTGACGGCGACCTGCTCGGTGCCGGCGGGCCTACCCCGGCCGTGAAGGCGCTCTCGGCCGTCACCCTCCTGACCCTCGATCCGGACGCCCTCGAGAACGACGAGATCCGCGCCAAGATCGCCCAGTACCGGGACGAGCAGGAGCGGCTGAAGGGCCATACCAGCTCGCACGGCGAGCAGGGGATCGAGCTGCTGGCGGTCCAGACCGGCGAGCCGCGCCTGCCGACCACCTTCGTTGATTACGAGGCGCATCCGCGCGAGTATCACCTCTCGACGATCCAGACGATCCTCAACACCCATACCCGCGTCACCGATCTCTACTCGAACGAGATCGACCAGCTTCGCGAGCAGATCCGCCTCACCGTCGACGCCGTGAAGGAGCGCGAGGAGTGGGAGCTGCTCAACAACTCGCAGTTCGGCCTGCTCAACGAGGTCGGCCCGCGCCAGCGCATCCCCACCCGCGGCGGCCCGCCCACGCCGGACGATCTCGACGAGCTGCTCACCCTGGTCTGGAAGAAGCCCGCCTTCTTCGTGGCGCATCCGCGCGCCATCGCGGCCTTCGGCCGTGAGGCCACCCGCCGCGGCGTGCCGCCGGTCGTCGTCCACCTGTTCGGCGCGCCGTTCATCACCTGGCGCGGCGTCCCGCTGGTCCCGAGCGACAAGCTGCCGATCGACATCGATCCGGTGACCGGCGCCGAGACGACCGCGATCCTGCTGCTGCGGGTCGGCGAGGGCGAGCAGGGCGTGGTCGGGCTGCAGAAATCGGGCGTGACCGGCGAGATCGAGCCCGGCCTGTCGGTGCGCTACATGGGCACCAACGACCACTCGATCGCCTCACACCTGGTGACCCGCTACTTCTCGGCCGCCGTGCTGGTCGAGGACGCGATCGCCCGCCTCGATAACGTCCTCCTCGGCAACTACCATGACTATGCCTGAGGGACTGGCGTTCGGTCGACCGGAGGCGAGCCCGGCCGAGCTCGCCCATAGCGATCTGATCGGGCGCCTCGCCCGGGAGATCTACCAGCAGGGGCAGGCCGCGAGCCAGCCCTTCGCCCCGACGCTGCCCGCAGGACCCCAGGTCCCGCAGGCTCTCGAAGGGTTGCCTCAGGGACCGGGCGGCGCCCCGTTCCCGAGCGCGGCCACGGGCGTCCCCTCGGCCCCGGCCGGGGGGCAACCCTCCGGCCTGCAGCCGGACGGATCCACATTCGCTGCCAAGTCGTTCGGCGGGCCCGCCCTCGGTGTTCCGGGCCTCAGCGGCCCGACCGTACCGAATCTCGCCCCGGCGAGCCCGGGCTTCTTCGACGTCGCCGCGATCCCGCCGGTCCACCCGGCAAGCCCACGCCCGGTCCTGCCGGATTTCGGGTTCCCGAGCGCGCAGACGACCTTCCCGGGCGGTCCCGACCTGCACCGTCAGGTGGCCGCGGATCATCCCCGTGCCAACGCCGTCGCGCAGGCGATCGCGCCGCAGCTGGTGCCGGCCGACCCGTCCTGGCAGGGCGTCGATGTCGCCCAGGAGAGCATCGCGCGGACCGGGCACCTGTCCCGGACGCCCGAGGCGCCGGTCTCCGACTACTACTTCCTGAAGGCCGGCCCGGGCCCGGCCCAAAGGGCGCCGGCGAGCCCCCGGGTCGAGCCCGCCCGCTATCCGGGTCCCGCGCCGCGACTCACGGCGCAGGGATCGAGCCCGGTGGCGGCGCCGTTCGACGTGGAGCATGTCCGCCGGGACTTCCCGGCCCTGCACCAGAGCGTCAACGGACACCCGCTGGTCTGGCTCGACAATGCCGCCACCACCCACAAGCCGCAGGCCGTGATCGACACGACCTCGGAATTCTACGGGCGGCACAACTCAAACATCCACCGGGCCGCCCACACCCTCGCAGCGCGCTCCACGGACCTGTTCGAGGGCGGCCGCGAGGCGGTGCGCCGCTTCCTCAACGCGCCCTCGAAGGACGACATCGTCTTCCTGCGCGGCACCACGGAGGCGATCAACCTCGTCGCCCATTCCTTCGGCCGGGCCAATATCGGCCCGGGTGACGAGATCATCGTCTCGACGATCGAGCACCACGCCAACATCGTGCCGTGGCAGCTCCTGTCCCAGGCCACCGGGGCGACGCTGCGGGCGATTCCGGTCAACGACCGGGGCGAGATCATCTTCGAGCAATACGCGGCCCTACTGTCGGGCCGGACGAAGATCGTCTCGGTGACCCATGTGGCGAACGCGCTGGGCACCGTGAACCCGGTGCGGGAGATCATCGCGCTGGCCCACGCCTACGGGGTGCCGGTGCTGGTCGACGCGGCGCAATCCTCGCCGCACATGCCGCTGGACGTGCAGGCCCTCGACACCGACTTCCTGGTCTTCTCCGGCCACAAGGTGTTCGGGCCGACCGGGGTGGGGGCGCTCTACGGCAAGACGCACCTGCTCGCGGCGATGCCGCCCTGGCAGGGCGGCGGCCACATGATCGAGGACGTCACCTTCACCCGGACCGTCTACAAGGGCGCCCCGGAGAAGTTCGAGGCGGGCACGCCGGACATCGCGGGCGCGGTCGGCCTCGGTGCGGCGCTCGACTATCTGGAGCGCATCGGCCTGCCGGCGATCGCCGCCTACGAGCACGATTTGCTGGATTACGCGCAGGCCGGCCTCGCCGAGGTGAAGGGCCTGCGCCTGATCGGGACGGCCCGCGAGAAGGCGAGCGTGATGTCCTTCGTGATCGAGGGGCAGGAGAACGAGGCGGTGGCCCACCATCTCGACGCGCACGGCATCGCGGTGCGCTCGGGCCATCACTGCGCCCTGCCGGCCCTGCGCCGGTTCGGAATCGACCAGTCGGTGCGGGCCTCGCTCGCCTTCTACAACACCAAATCTGACGTCGACGTCTTCCTGAAGGCGCTGCACAGCCTGCCGCGGCACTGAGCCGGAGCGCGGCGGAACGGACTGAAACAAAAACCGGCCGGACCCCGAAAGGTCCGGCCGGTTTTTCTGCTCTGGACGGTGGCGTTTCCCGCGCGTGCAACGCCCCGCAGACGGTGGTGATCCTGTGCGTCGGCCGGCCCTCGCCAGGGTGGCCGTCGGACCCGCGTCTTTCGTGGATGGCCCGGCTCTGCTTTCCGTCGGGAGATGCCCGGGGGCTTGCGCATGCGGGAAACGCGAAATCATTCGCGATCCACCGCCTGACGGGCAGGGTCTTCTCGTATTCCGCGGGTTGCGGCGGGACTTATTCTTTCGTCGCCGAAATTTTCGAAAGACGCTTTCGTTGACGCTCCGCGTCTCGGGGCGGACCATCGCGGCCGTCTTCGCAAACCTTGCGGCAGCCCCGATGGTCTGCCGTGGCCATCGCCGCGCCGGCCCCGACACGGAGATTTTCATGAGCCTGCTGCCCCCGGAGGCCGTCGAGTTCATCGGCTTCGTCGCCCCCCGCCACAGCTCCGAGATCCACCCGGCGCAAGGTCCGGCGATCGACCGGGACTACCTGAAGCTTCTGGCCCAGGCGCATGAATGGGGCGGGTTCGACCGGGTGCTGGTGGCGTTCCATTCGACCTCGCCGGACGCCCTGCTGCTCGCCGCCCAGGTCGCAACCGTCACCGAGCGGCTCGGGCTGATGATCGCCCACCGCACCGGCTTCACGGCGCCCACCGTGGCGGCCAAGCAATTCGCGACCCTCGACCAGCTCACCGGCGGCCGGGTCGCGATCCACGTGATCAGCGGCGGCGACGACCGGGACCTCGCCCAGGACGGCGACCACCTCACCAAGGACGAGCGCTACGCCCGCACCGGTGAGTTCCTGGACATTGCCCGCCAGAGCTGGACCGCCGCGGCGCCGTTCGACTACGCGGGCGCGTTCTACCGGGTGGAGCGGGGCTTCTCTGAGGTGAAGCCGGTCGATGCCATCCCGGTCTATTTCGGGGGCGCCTCGCTGGCGGCCCTGGCGGTGGCCGGCCGGCACGCCGACACCTACGCCCTGTGGGGCGAGACCCAGGCCCAGGTCCGGGAACTGATCGGGCGGGTCCGGGACGCCGCCGCGCCGCATGGGCGCCAACCGCGCTTCAGCCTGTCGGTCCGGCCGATCCTGGCCGAGACCGAGGCGCGGGCCTGGGCTCGCGCCGAGGATATGCTGGCCCGGACCCGGGCCGCCCGGGCGGCCAAGGGGCTCGGCGCAGCTGCTGCGCCGCAGAACGAGGGCTCGCGCCGGCTGCTGGCGGCGGCGGCCGCGGGCTCGCGCCTCGACAAGCGGCTGTTCACCGCCATCGCGGCCGAGACCGGGGCGGCGGGCAATTCCACCGCCCTGGTCGGGACGCCCGAGCAGGTGGCCGAGGCGCTGCTCGACTATCACGACCTCGGGGTGCGCACTTTCCTGATCCGCGGCTTCGATCCGCTGGAGGACGCGATCCAGTACGGCCGGGAGCTGCTGCCGGCCTTCAAGGCCGCGCTCGCGGCCCGCGGCCGCGCCGCAGAGGCCGCCTGATGCGCGCCGTGATCCTGATCCTCGTCGCGCTCCTGGCCGCCGGGCCGACCCGGGCGGAGGACGTGCTGCGGATGGGCGACCAGCGCGGCAATGCCCGCGCCCTGATGGAGGCGGCGGGCGTCCTCGACGGCCTGACCTACCGGCTGGAATGGAGCGAGTTCCCGGCGGCCGCGCCGCTTCTCGAAGCGCTGAACGCCGGGGCGATCGACGCCGGCGGGGTCGGCGACGCGCCCTTCACCTTCGCGGCCGCCGCCGGGGCACCCGTGAAGGCGTTCATGGCGTTCCGCAACCGGCAGGACGGGCTGGCGATCCTGGTGGCGCCGGATTCGCTGATCCGGAGCGTGGCGGATCTCAGGGGCAAGCGCATCGCCACCAACCGCGGCTCCATCGGCCACCAGGTGGTGCTGGCCGCCCTTGAGGAGGCGGGGCTGCCGTTCGACAGCGTCGTGCTCAGCTTCTTGCCGCCGGCGGATGCCAAGATCGCCCTCGCCTCCGGGTCCGTGGATGCCTGGGCGACCTGGGAGCCCTACACGTCCACGGCGGAGCTCGCCGGCCTGGCCCGGGTGGTCCGCGACGGCAACGGCATCACCCCCGGGCTTACCTTCACGGTGGCGCGCGACAACGCCCTGACGGACAAGCGGCCCCTGCTCGCCGATTTCGCCGCGCGCCTCGCCCGGGCCCGGGCCCGGGCGCTCAAGGACTCGGCACCCTACGCGAAGGTCTGGTCGAAGCTGATCGGCCTGCCGGAGGCGGTGCCGCTGCGCTGGTTCAGCCGCGCCGGCTACCGGACCGTGCCGATCGACGCCGACGTGATCGCCGACGAGCAGCGCACCATCGACCTCTATGTCCGCGCCGGCCTGATCCCGAAGGCCCGCGCCCCGCAGGCGGCGGCGATCTTCGACACGGGATTCTCCCGAGCCCTGTCCGAAGCCTCGGCGGCGGTGCAATGATGCGGCGCTCCCCCGTATGGAGGTCCTGACGATGCACGACACCGGCGACGGCCACACGCATGCCCATGACGACGCGCACGGCCATGATCACGACCATGCCGCAGGGGCGGAGGTGCCGCGCTGGAAGCATGACGGCGTGCGGGTGATCCCGGGCGACCAGCTCGACAGCAACACCGCGCAGACCCCGGGCATGTTCCGGCAAGCGGCGGTCAACGCAGCCCGGGTCGGCGCCCAGAAGATCTGGGCCGGCACGGTGGCGATCCAGCCCGACGCCAAGACCGGCGTGCACCATCACGGCGCCCTGGAGAGCGTGATCTACGTCGTCTCCGGCCGCGCCCGGATGCGCTGGGGCGAGCGGCTCGAATATGTGGCCGAGGCCGGGCCGGGGGACTTCATCTTCGTGCCGCCTTTCGTGCCCCACCAGGAGATCAACGCCTCCACGGATGAGCCCCTGCACTGCGTGCTGGTGCGCTCGGACAACGAGGCCGTGGTGGTCAACATTCCGGATGTCGATCCGGTGGAGCGGCCGGAGGCGGTCCATTGGGTCGACCCGATCCACAAGCACCCGTGAGGACGCGCGGAGCGCCGCTATGAGTCGAGACCGCCAGCTGCATCTCGGTGCGTTCATGCGCCCGGTCGGGATCCACACGGCCTGGTGGCGCTATCCCGGCGGCTACCCGGACGCGAATTTTAACTTCGAGCACCTGGCGCAGTTCGCCCGGCGGCTGGAGGCGGCGAAGTTCGACGCCTTCTTCATGGCCGACCATCTGGCGGTGATGAACATGCCGGTGGCGGCCCTGCGCCGCTCGGCCACCGTGACCTCGTTCGACCCGCTGACGCTGCTGCCGGCGCTCGCCGCGCTCACGTCGCGCATCGGCCTGATCGCCACGGCCTCAACCACCTACAACGAGCCCTATCACGTGGCCCGGAAGTTCGCCTCCCTGGACCACATCTCGAAGGGCCGGGCCGGCTGGAACCTCGTCACCTCCGGCAACCCGGACGAGGCGCTGAATTTCGGCCGCGACGCGCATCTCGACCACGCCGTGCGCTACGCCCGGGCGCGCGAATTCTACGACGTGGTCACCGGCCTGTGGGATTCCTGGGCCGACGACGCCTTCCTGATGGATCCGGAGAGCGGCCTGTTCTTCGACTCCAGCAAGCTGCACGTCCTCGACCACAAGGGCGCGTTCCTGACGGTGAAGGGCCCACTCAATATCGCCCGGCCGGTTCAGGGCTGGCCGGTGATCGTCCAGGCCGGCGCCTCCGAGGCTGGAAAGCAGATCGCGGCTGAGACCGCCGAGATGGTGTTCGGCGCCAGCTCCACCCTGGAGGCCGCGCAGGCCTACTATGCCGACGTGAAGGGCCGGATGCCGGCGCTGGGGCGCGATCCCGACCACCTGAAGATCCTGCCCGGCGCCCTGGTGATCCTGGGCGAGACCGAGGCCGAGGCGCAGGCCAAGCGGGCGCGCCTCGACGATCTGGTCCATCCCGACAGCGGGCTCGCCAACCTGTCGGTGCGGCTCGGGGTCGACGCCTCCGGCTTCGATCTCGACGCGCCCCTGCCCGAGATCCCCGAGACCAACGCCAGCAAGACCAGCCAGGCGCAGATCCTGGACTACGCTCGCCGGACCGGCGCCACCGTGCGCGACCTCGCCCGCAAGGTCGGCGCCTATGCCGGGCTCCATTTCGTGGGGACGCCCGCGCAGGTCGCGGACGGGATGGAAGAATGGCTGGAGGGCCGCGGCTGCGACGGCTTCAACGTCATGTTCCCGTTCGTGCCCGAGGGGCTCGACGACGTGGTCGACACGCTGGTCCCGGAACTGCAGCGGCGCGGCCTGTTCCGGCGCGACTATGCCGGCACGACCCTGCGCGACCATCTCGGCCTGCCGCGCCCGCCGAACCGGTTCTTTGCGTCGGAGGCGCCGGAGCGCGCGTGATGGAGAGCCGCGTCGGCGGCGCTCCGCGCTGTGCTTATCGCTTCACCTTGGCCTTGCGGGCGGCGAAGCGGGCGTCGCGGGTCGCCTTCTGCTCGGCGGCCAGCGCGGCCTGGCGCTCGACCTTCTCGGCGGCCTGACGGACCAGCTCGGCGGCCGCGCGCTCCTGCTCCGCGAGCGCTTCCGCGGCGCGGACCGCCTCCGCGGCGGCGCGGGCGGCGTCCCGCTCGCTCACCCGCACTTCGCGGGCCTCGGCGACGGCCTGGCGCTCGGCCTGGCGGGCGAGGACGGCCGGATCGTCCGCCGCGGGGCGCGCACGGAACTGGGCCAGCCGCTCTTCCTTGGCCTTGGCACCGGCCTCGAGACGATCAGACAGCTGCGTTTCTTTGAATTGACCCACGAAGACTCCTCGCGCGCCGCAGCGCCCGTATCAGAAACAGAAGAAGCCGCTCCACACTGGGAACGGCTTCGAAACGCGTCCTCGGTTGAGGCGCGAGGTTCAGGCGGCCTGGAGGCTGCCGGCGGATTGCTTGCCGCTGCGACGGTCGGTTTCCAGCTCGTAGGAGAGCTTCTGACCCTCGATCAGGTTGCGCATGCCGGCGCGCTCGACGGCCGAGATGTGCACGAACACGTCCTTGCCGCCATCGTCAGGCTGGATGAAACCGAAGCCCTTGGTCTCGTTGAACCACTTAACGGTGCCGATGCTCATAACTATTCCAACTGCTTCAGAGCATGGTGCGGAGACCGGAGACCGGCCTTGCGTGATCACCATGCTGTAACAAAGATCCAGGGCCTGCCGCCGTTGCGCTGCGCGAGCCGCGAACTCTGGACGATCGAAGGGGGCGAGCGCGTGCCTGAGCGTGCGCCCGTCCGTGGTCGTCGAAACTGGGAGAGATGCAGAGCGCTCGCCCTGTTGTGGCGAGACGGCCGAATATCTGGCCAAAGATCGATTTATGATCTCTAGCACATCGACGGGATAATCACAATCGTCAAATGTGTTGCGCGAAAATTCGGTGCGGCCCACCGGTAAAGTGCGATTTTTCGCGCCGTTATTCTGGTGTATCAATACGGATCTTAAGGCCGCCGGTTGCGCGGCCGCACCCGGACGGATGCCGGTTCCGAGCTCCGGACCGGGATCGAAGCGCGCGCCTACGTTCGAATATCAATCTGTCCGAACGCGAAGAACCGCTCGAAAATCACCCTCCGCGGCGCATCGACCGTGAGACGCGTTAGCACTCTTGTCTATTGAGTGCTAAGACCGGGTCGATCCGGCGCAGACGATTCGGTCTGCCGCCGCCTTTCCCGCACGGGCTCGGTCATGTCGACGCGAGGCCCCAGGCGGGACGACCAGGATGCCGCACATGAAGTTTCGCCCCCTGCACGACCGCGTGGTGCTACGCCGCATCGAGGGCGAGGAGAAGACCAAGGGCGGGATCATCATCCCCGATACCGTCAAGGAGAAGCCCCAGGAGGGCGAGGTCGTCGCCGTCGGGCCCGGCGCCCGCGACGAGGCCGGCAAGATCAACCCGCTGGAGGTGAAGCCCGGCGATCGTGTGCTGTTCGGCAAGTGGTCCGGCACCGAGGTCAAGATCGACGGCCAGGATCTCCTGATCATGAAGGAATCCGACATCATGGGTGTCGTCGCCTAAGGGCGTCCGCCCCCTCCGACGCTGCTCAAGCCCTTCGAGGCGGCCGCCCCGGCGCGCCTCGGGGCCGCACGACAACAGAAGAGATTGTCCATGTCAGCCAAAGACGTTCGTTTTTCCGTCGATGCCCGCGAGAAGATGCTGCGCGGCGTCGAGCTGCTCGCCAGCGCCGTGAAGGTCACGCTCGGTCCCAAGGGCCGCAACGTCGTGATCGAGAAGAGCTTCGGTGCGCCGCGCATCACCAAGGACGGCGTGACCGTCGCCAAGGAGATCGAGCTCGCCGACAAGTTCGAGAACATGGGCGCTCAGATGGTGCGCGAAGTGGCCTCGAAGTCGAGCGACATCGCGGGTGACGGCACCACCACGGCCACCGTTCTGGCCGCCTCCATCGTCCGCGAGGGCGTGAAATACGTCGCCGCCGGCATGAACCCGATGGACCTGAAGCGCGGCATCGACCTCGCGGTCGCCACGGTCGTGCAGGACATCGTGGCGCGGGCTCGCAAGGTCGCCTCGTCCGAGGAGATCGCCCAGGTCGGCACGATCTCCGCCAACGGCGACAAGGAGATCGGCGAGATGATCGCCCACGCCATGCAGAAGGTCGGCAACGAGGGCGTCATCACCGTCGAGGAGGCCAAGACCGCCGAGACCGAGCTCGACGTCGTCGAGGGCATGCAGTTCGACCGCGGCTACCTCTCTCCGTACTTCATCACGAACGCGGAGAAGATGGTCGCCGAGCTCGAGGATCCCTACATCCTCATCCACGAGAAGAAGCTGTCGTCGCTCCAGGCGATGCTGCCGGTGCTCGAGGCCGTGGTCCAGACCGGCAAGCCGCTGCTGATCATCGCCGAGGACATCGAGGGCGAGGCCCTGGCGACCCTCGTGGTCAACAAGCTGCGCGGCGGCCTGAAGGTCGCGGCCGTGAAGGCGCCGGGCTTCGGTGACCGCCGCAAGGCGATGCTCGAGGATATCGCGATCCTGACCAAGGGCCAGATGATCGCCGAGGATCTGGGCATCAAGCTCGAGAACGTGACGCTCCCCATGCTCGGCCGCGCCAAGCGCGTGCGCATCGACAAGGAGAACACCACGATCATCGACGGGTCCGGCGAGAAGTCCGACATCGAGAGCCGGATTTCGCAGATCAAGGCGCAGGTCGAGGAGACCACCTCGGATTACGACCGCGAGAAGCTCCAGGAGCGCCTGGCCAAGCTCGCGGGCGGCGTCGCGGTGATCCGCGTCGGCGGTTCGACCGAGGTCGAGGTCAAGGAGAAGAAGGATCGGGTCGACGACGCGCTCCATGCCACCCGCGCGGCGGTCGAGGAAGGCATCGTCCCGGGCGGCGGCACCGCGCTGCTGCGCGCCAAGAAGGCCGCCCAGGGGCTCACCAACGACAATCCCGACGTCCAGGCCGGCATCAAGATCGTGCTGAAGGCGCTGGAAGCCCCGATCCGCCAGATCGCGTCCAACTCGGGCGTGGAAGGCTCGATCGTGGTCGGCAACATCCTGGCCAATGCCTCCGAGACCTACGGCTTCAACGCCCAGACCGAGGAGTATGTCGACATGCTCCAGGCCGGCATCGTCGATCCGGCCAAGGTCGTCCGGGCGGCGCTCCAGGGCGCGGCGTCCATCGCCGGCCTGCTGGTCACCACCGAGGCGATGATCTCCGAGCTGCCGCGCAAGGAAGCCCCGGCCATGCCGGGCGGCGGCGGCATGGGTGGCATGGGCGGCATGGACTTCTAAGGCCGGCCCAGCCGCAGACAGGACGGTCCGACGCGGCGCCGAAGCCGCGCCGGGCCGTCGCCGCGTTTCGACCGGGGCTCGCCGAGCCCGTAACGTCCTCGCGATCGCACCAACCGGGGCGATGCGGGTTGACCTCGCGAACGGGTCGAGAGGTTTCCATGGGCGCGCATCTCGATCCGGATCTGAACGGACCTGCGACCCGCATGACCGGCGCCGCCCTGCTGGCTCTGGTGACGATCCTCGCAGGTCCCACCTCGGCCCGGGCCTGGGGCGTCCCCGGATGCACCAACCTGCCCGAATACAACCGCGCCCTCGGCGCGCTTCAGGGCATGACCAGCGCCTGCGACATGAGCGTCGAGCGCGCCCGCCAGGTCATCGCCGAGCATGACGGCGTCCCGGCGGTCGCACCACCGGCTGCGCCGCCACCACGGATCAAGGCGAGGCGTCACCCGGGACGGGCCCACCACAGGGGCCCCCACCACCGCCACGCGGCCGGGCGCTAGAACCGGCTTCCAGGCCGAGGCCGACGGCTTTAACCTCGGTGCCGCGTCGATGGAGGATGCTCCGTGCGGCTCGATCTCGGTCACAGAGGCGATTGGATCGTCGATCCCCGCGAACTGGCGCTGCGCCTGGGCGTCAGCGTCGCCGCGCTCAAGCGCCACGAGCGGCTCGGCCAGGTCGAGGCCCGCATCAAATCCGGATCCGGAGCGGATGCCGACGAGACCCGCGTGACCGTCCGCCTGAACGACAAGGGCTGGCGAGGCACCTTCGACCGGAGCGGGGCGCTCATCGCCGAAGAGCGATGGTGAGGCCGGATCCGCGTGAAGAAAGCCGCGGTCTTCGGGCCAGGCGTGGTACAGAACCGAAGTGCTTCCGCCGCTTCTACCGTCGAGGACCGAGATGAACACCGTCAGATGGCTTATGTCCAAGGTTATCGGTTTCCTGTTCTCGCAGACGATCGACCACAAGAACCGCAAAGCCGCCGCCGATCGGGAGGGCGGCACCTACGAGGCCGGTTCCGCCTATCAATCGGCGGGCTTCGAGGGCGATTATCATGCGGCGACCAACCTGCTGAAGCAGCGGATGGACAAGAGCTTTCCCGATAATTTCCACGCCCGGTTGGGCTCGCAGACCAACAGCATGTACGATTACGGCGAGGATCGTGCCGGCGCCGTCGACACGGCCTCGACCGCGATCGCGATGGCGTTGCGCAACGGCGCGACCGTCAGCCAGGCCGCGGAGGCGGGCGCGGCGAGCGTCGGCATCTGAGGGACGGACACGGCCTCACGCCTTCAGGACGCGGCGGTCACGGGAGACGCGCATCTGCAGCGGCGTGGATCGGTGATTTTGCCGTCCTTGCGGAGCGCGATGCGCCCTCTCCGCTCTTCAAGGGAAGGAGTCTGGCTGTCTGGGGACGGCGCACGCCTCAACCCGATTGTCCGCAAGAGCAGACCTATTCCACCGCGCTAGCGGGTTCACGCAATACAGGATGGGACGCAGGTCCCCTCTCCCGTGCGAGAGCGGGGGCGCGTCGCGGCCTGCATAAGCCCACATGCGCCATCGTAGCTGTCGCCGAGAAAGGCGGCCATGCCGATGGGCTGTGCCCGCCGATCCATGACGCAGGGTCTATCCCACCCCCGCCCCCAGGCGCCGAAGCGGTGCGGGGCCCCGAAGGAGGAGGGGGTGGGTTGGGGGCCACCGATCACGACCGGACGGGCGCCCGCCATGCTCTGTGATGGGCCGTGCCCGCCGCTCAGGTCACCACAGGTGGCGCGGCAGCCGCCGCTTCCAGCGCTCGCCGGCCTTCAGAGTGTCGGCCTGGCGGGACAGGCGTATCGCGCGCGTCGGCATCGCGGCCGGCTGATTCACGGCGGCCTGGGCCGGAGCGGGTGCGCTCGGGGCTGGTGCCGGGCGCGAAACCGCCGGGGCCGGGGTGAAGATGGGCCGCGCCGCCTCGGCCTTCGGCGCGCGCTTGGTTGCCGGCGTCGCCGCAACCTTGGCGCGACGCACCCGCGGCAGGCGCTCGATCGACGGAACCTCGTCCGCCGCCGCCGTGTCCGGCTCGTCCTCGGTGGTGAACATCGGCATGAGGCTCGGCAGCACCCGGCGCGCCGGGGCCTCGGGCGGAGCGGACGCGACCGGGGCGGCGGGCTGCGCCACGGCCGGCTTCTCGGCGGTCTCCGTGGGAAGGTCCCACCAGAGGGTCTGGCTTTCGCGGGGCCGCATCGTCGTATCGGCCAACGCGACGCGGGAGGGACGGGTATTCTTGACTTCGACCGTGAACGGCCGCGCGCTCCGGCGCTTCATGTGTGCAGAATTCCTGGAAACAACGTGCTGAACGGCTCGACATGTGCCGGCACCATTTGAGCACCATAGAGGACCGAGCCGCGCATTGTCGAGCGCAGAGATCAACAATCCTGTTCGACTAACACAAGCCTTTGTGACGACCTCAAGTGCCACCGCGCCGCGGCATTGTCGAAGTACTGGCTTCGAAGCCTCGGGAGCGCCGCCGCGGCCCGCCCTGCGCAGCAACGCCGCCAGCCGGCAGGCGGGAGCGCTCGAACGTCCCGATCGCCCGCCCCCGGCGGCGGATGTATCCCGGCGCCAGCTTCCCAAGGAGCGGTTCCGGTTCACGATCCCGGAGAGCCGGACGCGAGATCGGGCCGGCGTATCCGGAGGCCTGTCGATCGGAAACCACCGCTCCGATCGTACGTTTTGGCACGAAGCCCGTGTGCAACGCGCACGGCACAGCCAAGATAAAGGAGCCTCTGATGCGTCATGCTGTCTTTGCTGTTCTTGCGCTCAGCCTCGCGACACCGGCTCTCGCGCAGACCAACACCGGTCCCGCCCCGATCGTCCAGCCTGGGCCGCCCCGTCAGGTCCCGCCCGGCACGCCGGAGGGGACCGTGGTCGTGCCCGGCGGACGGGAGAATAGCGGTCCGGGCAGCACGGCCGTGATCGCCCCGACCGGTACGGGCGCGGCGACGATCACCACCGACACCGCGGCGGGCGGCAACGCCAACCAGCCGGAGCGCGCCGTTCCCCAGACCGGCGCCGGCGGCGGCGGCGACAATGGCGGCGGCTGAGCGATTGCGCCGTCATAGCGCGGCCCGCTGAACCCTGAGGCGGCCTGCTAGCCGCCCCCGCCGCCGCCGCCCGCCCCCGGGCCGCCGAGATTGCCGTCCTTGTTGGGCGTGTTCCAGTGGATGATGCCGTCGTCGGCGGGGCGCAGCGTCGTGGTCGGCAGACGCGGCACGCCGAATTCCGGGGCCGCGATCGGTCCGCGACCCTGCGGCCTGTTGGCCCGATGGCGCTGGGCAAGGGCCGGGGTGCTGCCGACGATCGCGACCGCGACCAGGAGCCATTTCACCATTGCAGCTCTCATCGTCGTACCGCCCGGCATCCCCCGGCGGGACGGCCCCGGGGAGGCGCCGGCGTGGGGCTCGGCCCGCCGGACGCGCGTGGCCGATGCACCGTGTCAGGAACGGTCTGAGATGCCGAGGGGTTTCCACACGCCAGGGGTGCATACCGGCGGCCTTGGCGAGGAGAGACCGTGTGTTCAAGATTCCGACTCTGACGGGTGGCCTGTTCGCAGCCAGCCTGTTTCTCGCGCCTGTCCCCGCCTCCGCTGCCCAGATCGGCCTCGGAGCCGTCACCGAGGCCGCCCCGGCCGCGGAACAGGTCCAGTACGGCTACGGCGGTCCCCGCTTCGGGCCCGGCTTCGGCCGCCGCCACGGCTATGGCGGCCCGCGCGGCTATGGCCGGGGTCATGGCTACGGCTATGGGCGCGGCTACGGTCGTGGCTATGGCCGTGGTTACGGTGGCCCGCGGGGCTTCGGCCGGCGCGGCGATTTCTAGCGCGTCCGACACGCCTGCATGCTTCGTCAGCCCGCCCGGCCCAGAGCCGCGGCGGGCTTTCTCATGCGCGAGTCCCGTGTCGGGATCACCCGGCCGGTGCGGGCGTAGGGTCCGCTAACCCAAGTCCGGCATTCTCGCGTCCGAGCCGCGTTGCGTATGGGCTCGACCGCTGGTGAGATCGGACGCTCCCCCGCCCCGTGAGCAGATCGGGGCGGGGCCGAGCGGCCGTGATGTCCGGCGCTCGCGTCACCGTGACGCCCGTGGTCGTAAAACCGCCGTCCCGTCCTGCCAGAGTTCCTGCATGCGCTTGATCTACGCCGCCCTCCTCGTCTGCTGTGCCACGGCCGCCTCGGCCGGGGAGCCGCTCATGGATGGTCCCGTCGTGGGCGGCGGTTTCGGCATGAGCGGCTCGGACTATTACGGCGACATCCGCAGCCGGATGCCGTTCACCGTCGAGGCCGCGCCCCGGCCGGCGGGCGTCGCCGAGATCGAGCGCGCCCGGGCCGCGCGCATCCGCGCCGTGGCTGCATCACGGCGGGCGGATGCGCGATCCGCAGTGCGGCGGCGCTCGCCCCACGGCTGACCCGGCCCCGGACATAGGCCGGCCCGGCGCCGCGGCGGGGGGCTCCGGATAATCGCCGGGCTGCCGCGCCGTTCGGCGCGGACGGTCAGGCCCGCGCTCGGGCGCTGTGGAGCCTCTCCTTGGATGCGTCGGGGCAACACAGCATCTCGGCATAGTCGCCGATCGGGCGCGGCTTGCCGAACAGGTAGCCCTGCATCTCCCCGCAGGCCTCGTCCGCCAGGAAGCGCCGCTGCGCAGAGGTTTCCACGCCCTCGGCGACCACGCCCATCCGCAGGCTGCGACCCAGGCTCAGCACCGCGCGCACGATCACCGCGGCCTGCGGGTCGACACCGAGCTGCGCCACGAATGAGCGGTCGATCTTCATCTTGTCGAACGGGAAGGCCTGCAGGGTCGCGAGCGACGCGTAGCCAGTGCCGAAATCGTCCATGCTGATCCGGACGCCGAACCCCTTCAGGCGCCGCAGGATGCTGATCGCCCGGGCCATGTCGTTGATGATCACGCTCTCGGTCACCTCCAGCTCGAGCCGGTCCGGCGACAGGCCGGTCTGGGCCAGCACGGCGAGCACGGTCTCGGGCAGGTCCGGCTTCTGGAATTGCCGCGGCGACAGGTTCACGGCCACCTTCAGGGGCGGCGCCCAGGTCGCGGCCTCCCGACAGGCCTCGCGCAGGACCCAATCGCCGAGCGTGATGATCAGCCCGGTCTCCTCGGCCAGGGCGACGAACACGCTGGGCGGGATCTCGCCGCGGACCGGATGGGTCCAGCGCACCAGCGCCTCGAACCCCACCAGCACGCCGGACGCGCCGTCAACCTGCGGCTGGTAGTAGAGGTTCAGGGCGTTGTCGGCGAGCGCCTGGCGCAGGTCGCTCTCCAGGACCCGGCGCTCCTCCGCCTCCTCGTCCATGTCGGCCGCGAACACCCGGTAGGTGCCCCGGCCCTCCGCCTTGGCCCGGTAGAGGGCGAGGTCGGCGCGCCGGTACAGGCATTCCGCGCTGGCGCCGTGCTCCGGGGCAAGCGCGATGCCCACGCTCAGGCCGACGCCGATCCGCTGGCCGCCGACCTGCAGCGGCGATCGGAACAGGCCGGTGAGACGCTCGGCGATCCCGGTCGCCTCGTCGCGCCCGCCGTCGAGCAGGACCGCGAACTCGTCGCCGCCCAGACGCGCCACGACGCCGTCGCCCACCACCGAGCGCAGACGGTCGGCGACGCTGCGCAGCAGGTCGTCGCCGGCCTGATGGCCGAGCGTGTCGTTCACGCCCTTGAAGCCGTCGAGATCGAGATACAGGACGGCGCCGGTGCCGCCCCGGAGCGCGATGTCGGCCAGCCGCCCGTCGAGATATTCGCGGAACAGGCCGCGGTTCGGCAGGCCGGTCAGGATGTCGTGGCGGGCGAGCCGCGTCACCTCGGCCTCCGCGGCCTTGCGCTGGGTGATGTCGGTGAAAGTCCGCACGAAGCCGCCATCGGGCAGCGGCACGGTCCGGATCTCGAGCACGAGGCCGTTCGGGCGCACGCGCTCGTGGACATGGGCCTGCTCCAGCCCGCCCCGCTCGATCCAGTCCCGGTACGAGCGGTCGGTCCGGTTGCGCTCGCGGTTCTGCAGCTGATGGCGCAGGACGGATTTGTAGCTGGGGCTGGAGCGCATCATCGCGCGGGGCAGGTCGAGGAGCACCAGGGCCCGCTCGTTGCAGACCTGAACCAGGCCGCGTCCGTCGACCATGATCAGCCCCTGGTCCATGCTGCCCAGGGTCCTGTCCAGCAGCAGCGTCTTCTCGCGCAGGGCCAGACCCTGACGGGCGAGGGCGGCGTTGATCGTGTGCAGGTGATCCAGCATCAGTGCGAGCGCCGCGAAGGCCAGGATCACCGCCATCATCACGGCGATGCCGCCCGCCACGGCGCCGCGGGCGAGGCCGAGATCCGGCATGTCCAGGGCCGGATCCGGGATCGCCCGTGCCGCCGCCATGGCCAGGAAGTGCAGCCCGGCGATGGCCGCCGTCAGAATGGTGGCCGCGGCCATCCGGGTTCGCGCATCGCCGCCGCGGACATGCACCACCAGGGCGGCGCCGGAGAGGCCGCAGCCGATCGCCGTCGCGACCAGCGCCAGGGCCAGGTCCCAGTCGAACCGTCCGGGCAGGACCACGCCGGCGATGCCGAGGAAGTGCATGCAGGCGATGCCGCCGCCGAGGATCAGGCCGGCCAAAGCCCCGACCCACGGCGTGTCCCGGCGCGCGGCGCGCAGGAGCGTGAAGGCGACCAGGGCCGCCGCGACGGCCACGACCAGCGACAGCGCCGTCGTGGCCGTCTCGTAGCCGACGACGATGCCGGGATCGTAGCCGAGCATGCCGATGAAATGGGTGCTCCAGATGCCGGCGCCCGCCGAGAAGGCGGCGGCGAGCAGCCAGGTCGGCGCCCAGGCGCCGCCCTTCCGGACGCGCTGCTCCAACAGCAGGGCGACGTAGCAGGAGATCCAGCAGACGCAGGCGGCCAGGGGGAGCACCCACGGCGTGTGCTCCTCGGTTAGGCAGGCCAGAGCACGGTACATCGGACGCCTCGCCGGACGGCAACATCAAAGCATGTTAGTCCGGCGACACTAATCAGAAGTTGCATATCAGAATAGGATTTCGCCTGCACGGTGCCGGATGCTCGGGTGACTGCGTCCTGGACGAGGCACGAAGCGTTTTTGGCCCACGACCAATACAGGCCGTTCGCGACGCGGTTTTCGCCGGCTGGTTATCGCCCGCGATGTCCGCGCGGGCCCGATCACAAGTCACGACCGTGCGAGCGTAGCAGTTACATGCCGCCAGCGCGCCTCGGCCATGCCGGATCGCCAATGCTCGCGGCGGCGCATCTGGGCTAGGTAAAGCCTCCTCCCAAGACGACCCCTTCGAGCCCGCTCGGCACCAGCTGCGGCGGGCTCTTTTTCGTTAAGCGTTTCGCCATACGCCTGGCCGGTGTCCGCGATCCGACGCTCCGCCCGCCGCCAACGGATATTTTGCCGGCAGCCTGTGACCGCACGCATGAACAGATTCCTGGCGACCGTCGCGACCCTGATCGTGTGCGCGACCCCGGCCCTGGCCGAGAGCGACGAGCCCCACCTGGGTTGCGATGACCCGCGGACGACGGGTTCGCTGCCGGCGGGACCGCGCGGTTCGACGGCCCTGGGTCCCGCAACCAGCCGGGCCGAGATGACGCCGCCCGAGGAGAGCTGGCAGGAGCAGGCCCAGCAGAACGCCGAGCGCCGCCGGCGGGAGCGGGCCGAGGGCTGCCCAGTCGATTGACAGCCGGCTACGGAACCCATCGTCAGACCGGAGACGGCGGCACGTTGGGGCGCCCAAGTTCGGAAGATTCGGATCCGGAACGAACTCCGGGAGCGTCTGCCACGTAGCGTTGATCCGCCGAGCCATTACCGGCACAGTCGCCGAGGATTGGCCGTGGCCGATGCCCGCCCAGCCCGGACGGTCGGCGACGCTTCTTGCCGGGCACCTCAGAACGAAGGGCTCTCCGACATGCGGCTACTGGCTTTCGGCGCCTTGATGGCCCTTGCAGTTTCGCCGGAGGCGCTGGCCCAGGATTCCCGGGACGTCCCGGTTGAGCGCGACCTCAGGCGAATGGACCGGATCGACCGACGCCTGGGCCGCGACGGCATCCGCCGGGTCGATCCGAACGTGACGCCGGACAATCCCGACGGCGTCGTCGGCTTCGACGGGCCGCCCTTCAACGATGGCGATCGCGGCGTCATCGACGACGGCCCCCTGCCGCCCGGCTCGCCGGCCGATCTCGACGACGATTGAGCTGGCCGCCTCGACGGCGTCCGGGCCGATCCGCCGCCCCCGGGCTCACAGGCGCCGCGGGGTGAGGACGGTGGGTTGGACGGACACCGATCGCGATTCGTCATGCCGGTCGTCGCTGTCGCGCCCCCTGCTGAGGCCGACCCGGTCTCCCCTTCGGCGGCGCGCGCTCTAGAACAGGCGCCGACGGCAACACGCTCTCAGGAGACGGATGGATGGCACAGGATACACCGGACGCCGATCGCGTCGCCCGTGTGATCGCCGAGAACGTCTATGCCGCCTTCTGCCGGCGCGCGACGATGCCCGCCCATCCGCTCGAGGAGCAGACGATCCTGGCGCGGCTCGTCGAGGCGATCCGTCCCCAGATCGGCAGAGGCGCGCCGGGCGCGATCGTCGAGGCCGCCAACGCGGCCTTGTCGGCGTGGGAGCAGCGGGATCCCGATATCCGCGGGCCGCGCGTGGTCGCGGTGAACCCGGTCGACGGTGCGGTCACCCTCGGATAGCGGCCCGCCGCCTCGTGGACGAGGGGCCGGTGCGAAGCGGTTTTGGTTGGGGATCTCGGATGCGCAGGATTCGGTCGAAGTCTGGCGCATCGAAGCGCGCGCTGCCTGAGAGCCTGACACAGCATCTCTCCGATCCGAAGATCCACATCCTCAGGACGCCGGACGGCCGACGCAGGCCCTCGCGCGCGGCGGGGCGCGCGGTGGAGGCGGGCCGGAAGGTTCTGATCTCGCTCGTGACCCTCGCGGTCCTCGTTCTGGCCGGCGGCCACCTCATCCATGCCTGGTAGGTGACCCCTGGTAGGTGACCGGCGCCGCCCGCCCGGGCGGGTTTCCGCGTCGCGATCCGGGCGTACCCGGTATCGGGACGGTCCGGCCCGACCGGCTGCGTCGCGGGCCCGTCCGCCAAGGTCTAGCTGTACGGGACCGGCCGCCTATGTCAGGGGCAAGGAGCCGTTCCAACCATGATCATGATCCTCATCTGCTTCCTCGCGCCATGGCTCGCCATGTTCCTGCGCGGGAAGATTTTCCAAGGCATCCTCTGCATCATCCTCCACCTGACGATCATCGGCTGGATCCCGGCGACGATCTGGGCCCTGGTCGTCACGCGCAAGGAAGCCGCCTGACACGGTCGACCGCCACGCAAGAGGAGGCCCCCATGCCGCCCAAGCTCACGAAGACGATCATCGGGGCGATCATCGCGGTCGCCCTCGCGGCTGCCGTGTCCTACGGCGTCATCAGCCAGCAGACCGCCGACCAGATCCAGACCAAGGCGAACCAGTCCCTGCAAACCGACCAGACCGCACCCGCTCCGGCGCCGCAGCAGACCCAGCCAGTCCCCCAGGATCCGGCCCCGCAGGCACCGGGCGAGCCGAAGCCGTCACCCGAGGCGCCCGCGTCCCGTCCGTAGCGTCCGTCGAGGGGGGCAGCCGCCCTCAAGGCCGGGCATTGTCGCCGCGCCTTGGCAGTCCCGGGTCAGGGGGCGAGCCCGTCTCGGAAGCCGATCGGTGCGGCACCCGGGGGCCGCATGCCTCACTGGAGCGATCCGGGGCCGGGCGACATGGAGCGTCCGGCCTCGAGCAGGGCGCGGATCTTGGCAGTCGCGTGCGCGAGGATATCGGGGCGCGCATCGTGGTAGGAGGTCTCCGCGACGAAGCTCTGGAGCGCCTCCTCGATCCTGTCCTCGATCTCGTCCATCACCGTCAGCCCGGGTGGGCCCTCGCGGCGCAGATAAGCGTCTGCGAGGGCCAGGTAGGCCGCGCTGGCGAGTAGAAAGGCGACGCCGTTGGCTTCCTGCGCCAGTTCGGAGCCCGGCTCGGGACTGCCGACTTGGTCGTCCGGGAATTCATCGATCATCACATCACGCCCTGCACGTCGCCCGTGCCTGAGCATGTCTCACTTATTGCGGCGCACCCAGCTGTAAAGACTGCGTATCAGCTGGGCCATTCGAACAGTAATACTACTTTTGAGGTAATAATTCTGCGGCAATGCGCCCCCGGGTTGTGCTTGCGACACGATCGGATCGGTGCCCCGCCCGCGCGGTCGCGACGAGCGGGGCCGGTGACCTGAAGCGTTCGCCGCCGCGCCGGAGACCGGTTCGGCGCCAGCGCGGGCCGGCTCAGACGATGCCGCTGCCGTCGTAGGGCCACGGCCGGTCGAGATGTGCCGCGACGGCGGCCGGCTCATCGCCGACCGCATGCACGGCCGCGGTCACATCCTCGACCGGCACCTGGAGGCGTCGGGCCCAGTAGGCGGCCGAACTCGGATCCTCGACATTCACGCGCTTGGGCTCTTGGGACAGATCGGACATGGGAACCTCCGGCGGGAGAACCGTCCGGAAGCCCGGCCGGTTCAGAGGCGATGTCGGGCCCCGCCGCGCGACGCCCGATGGCGGCTACCAGCCGCCGTAGAAGCGGCGCGGGCCGTCGTAGCCCCCGGGGCCGCGCTCGTAGCCGCCGCCGTATCCGTATCCGTAACCCGGGCGGCCGCCATAGGGGCCGCGGGGACCGCCATAGCCCCAGCCGCGGTCGTTGGGCCGGCAATGGCCCCACGGGTTCGGGTGAAAGCCCGGGCCGCAGCCGCCGGCCACGCGCTCGATCAGCCCGCCGCCGCCGAGGGGGCCGTAGCCGAACGGGGCAGCGTTCGCCGCGGTGGCGGTGCCGAGCCCTGCGGCGAGGATCGCGGCCATCCAGAGCGTCTTGAAGCGCATCATGACACCAACTCCTGAAACCGTCGGCCCGCGCTGGCCGGACCGGATGCCAGGAGGATGCGATCCGCGCCCTGAACCCCTTCCGGCTCGACCGTTCATCAACCTGATGGTGAACGGGACGCGGCACGATCGCGGTGTGGTTTCGGCGCCCCATGAAAAAGCGGCGGGGCTCGCACCCCGCCGCAGGTCGATCAGATCGGTCCGCGCGACAGCCCGGGCCGCTCGGCTACAGGCCCAGCAGCATGCTGGCCGAACCGAACAGGGTCATCAGGAGGCCGCCGACGAAGACGCCGATCATCGCGTAGGAGAGGGCCTTGAGGGCCATGGGCACGCGTCGCCTGCCGGATCAGCAGCGATAGCCGCCGGTGGTCTGACCGTACTGTTTCACCGGGCGGGTCTGCTGGTCGGCATTGCCCTCTGCCGCCGAGCTCATCGGGCAACGGTCGTATAGGGGCGCGTCGTGGACGCCGAGCCCCAGCGCTCCGGTGGTCTCGACGTCATAGGGGGCGAGGCCGGTCCAGCGCGCACCATCTGAGGCCATGGCCGACGAGATCGGAGCGACGCCAAGGACAAGCGCGGTGACGGCGGCAGCGATACGGGTCTTCATGGATAAAACTGAGCTCCTACACACTACAAGCCGGTCAATATGGCCGGTTTGTTCTTGTACGAGACGAAGATGGGGCCCCCGACGCCATCGCGCCGTGCCGCCCCGCACGCGGCGGGACGGATTAAAGCCAGGCTGCCTCATGGTCGCCCGTCAGGATGGCCTCCGAAGCTCGATTGACCTCGCCTTGTGGGTGTTTAGTAGTAATAGTTTGCGATGCAAAGTCGATTTAAGTCGTGATTAGCGCATGATCGAATGTTAGTGGCCGAAGGCAACCGGATTGGACTTGCAAAATTGAAAAGCCGGACGCTGCGGGGCTGCCGATGGATGCTCATGTATCGTACGCGCAGGCGGGACGTCTTCTCGCGATCGAGACCGTCCTGGGCGAGAACGCGCTGCTTCTCGAGCGACTGGAGCAGAGGCCGATCCTCCGCGAACTTTGACACCGGACCACCGCGTGGGGGCAGATCAGCATCGGCGGCGCATCCGGCCGCCGAACTATGGGCCAGGAACCGGCTTTCGACACGTGGCGATGCCCGCGCCATTATCTGGTCGACCTGGCGCCTGCAAATGAGATCAGCCGCATAAAGGTCTGACGCTTGCTCCTCGTACGACTGCTTCGAAAGCTGCGCCTCCCGGCGACCCGGCTCTCAGCGCGGGAAGCCGCCGCGGTTGCTGAAGCCACCGCACGGCGTGCCGGGTTTGCGGGAACTCACGGGCACGCTGTTCTCGCTCGGAAGGACGGTGCCGCGATCTGGGCGGTGTCACAGATCGCGATCGGCAGCGGCTGGCTCGTCGATATCGACGACGCGATCGGCGTGGTCGGGCCCCTTATGCGCTGGGACCTTCGGTAAGGAAGGCCTGGCATTCTCTGCAGGCCGAGAACGACCCCACACGGATGGCCGGCCTGGCGTTTGTCGTCAGGAAAGACTGACCCACTCCCGCTGCATGTTCGACCGTGCCGGCCCTTCCAGAGAGGTCCAGGCCGTGAGGAACAGCGCTCGGGCGGGATCAAGGGATTTGCGCAGCAAGGCGGCGCTGCGCTCCTCGTTGTCTCGTGCTCCCGGCACGTAGACGGCGTCGTGGAACCAGATCGCCAGTTCGACGGCGTCGGGCATGTAAAAGGCATCGCGCTGGGCCCGGAAATCATCCAAGAGCGCGTCGACATGCGACTGCCCATGGTAAACGCGTTGCGGTTCGGCCAACCGCGCGCAGATCGGCCAGGATGAGCGGATGGGCCTCGAGCATGTATCGGCCGCCTAGCTGTTTGGTTGCGGAACGTCGGCGGGACGCGAGCCCGCACGCGTCCGGACCCCAGGCGAAGGCCGTATTCGGCGGCACCGTTCTGGATGCGCCGCCGAATACGGCTGTTCGGCCGGGGGATTCCGGTCACGGCCATTCGGACAGTGCACTCCCGGCTCAACGCAGCCCTGAATAAAGGGCATAAGGCTTGCCAAGACGGGCTCCGGGAGCCTGGCCGTCCACGAGATCGATGATGCAATACCGACACGACGCGATCTACGCTTCCCGGCGCTCGCCGGTCTTCGCCCGGAACCTCGTCGCCACCTCGCAGCCCCTCGCCACGCAAGCCGGGCTGAGGATGCTGCATCAGGGCGGAAACGCCCTCGACGCGGCGCTGGCTGCGGCCATCGCACTGACCGTGGTCGAGCCCACCGGCAACGGCATCGGGTCGGATGCCTTCTGCATCCTCTGGCACGAGGGCCAGCTGCACGGGCTCAACGCCTCGGGGCGCTCGCCGGCCGGCTGGACGCCGGAGCGCTTCGCCCATCACGGCGCGTTTCCGCATCGCGGCTGGGACACCGTCACGGTGCCCGGCGCGGTCTCCGCCTGGGTGGAGCTGTCGCGGCGGTTCGGCCGTTTGCCCTTCGCGCGCCTGTTCGAGCCGGCCATCGGCTACGCGGAGGAAGGCTTCCTGGTCTCGCCGGTCATCGCCGAGCTGTGGCGACGGGGTGCGGCGGAGCTGAAGACCCAGCCCGGCTTCGCGGCGACCTTCATGCCCGACGGGCGGACGCCGGCCGCCGGTGAGCTGTTCCGGGCCCCCGGCCATGCCCGCACGCTCCGGTTGATCGCCGAGACGCGGGGCGAGGCCTTCTACCGGGGCGAGCTGGCGCAGCGGATCGCGGATTTCGCCCGCCAGCACGGCGCTGCCCTCGACGAGGGTGACTTGGCGGAGCACAGCACGGATTGGTGCGGCACCATCCGGCAGGATTTTGGCGGGGCGAGCCTGCACGAGATCCCGCCGAACGGGCAGGGCATCGCGGCCTTGATGGCGCTGGGGATCCTGCGCTCGACCGGCCTCGCGGACCTGCCGGCGGACAGCCCGGACGCGCTCCATCTCCAGATCGAGGCGATGAAGCTCGCCTTCGCGGACGTCTACGCCTACGCGGCCGACCTGCGCTACATGACCAAGGTCACCCACGACCACCTGCTGGATCCCGCCTATCTCGCCTCCCGGGCGGCCCTGATCGACCGCCGGCGCGCGCAGGTCTTCGGGCACGGGGCGCCGAACGAGGGCGGCACCGTGTGCCTCGCCACCGGCGATGCCGGCGGCATGATGGTTTCCTACATCCAGTCGAACTATTCGGGCTTCGGCTCCGGGGTGGTGGTGCCGGAGACCGGCATCAGCCTGCAGAACCGCGGCTACGGCTTCACCCTGGCCGAGGGCCATCCCAACCAGGTCGGTCCGCGCAAGCGCCCGTTCAACACGATCATCCCGGGCTTCGTCATGCAGGACGGGGCGCCGCTGATGGCTTTCGGCTTCATGGGTGGCCCCATCCAGGCGCAGGGGCACGTGCAGGTTCTCGTGCGGACCCAGCTCTGGGGGCAGGACCCTCAGACCGCCGTGGATGCGCCCCGCTGGCGCCACGTCGCCGGATTGCAGGTCGCGGTCGAGACCGCCTTCCCGGCCCCGGTGCTGGGCGAGCTGGAGGCGCGGGGCCACGAGCTCGTGCGTGAGCCGCCGGATTCCGCCTTCGGCTTCGGCGGCGCGCAGCTCGTGCGCCGGATCGACGGCGGCTACGTCGGCGGCTCCGATCCCCGCAAGGACGGCCACGCGGGCGGTTTCTAGCGCCCTCGCCCTCGGAATGGACGACGGTTCGGCGCCAGCGAGCGCGCCGGACAGCAACCTTTGTCGCCCCGCACCAGCATCAGGTTCATCATGTCAGCACCGGTCGCGGCCGCGCGCGCAACACCCTCCCGCGACGCCTCGCAGATGTACAAGGCGGTGATCGCGTCCTCGATCGGCAATGCCCTCGAATTCTACGACCTGACCCTGTACCTGTATTTCGCGGTCACGATCTCGAAGTTGTTCTTCCCGAGCAGCAACCCGACCACCTCGCTGCTGCTGGCGCTGGGCAGCTTCGGCATCTCCTATCTGATGCGTCCGCTGGGCGCGATCGTGCTCGGCCTGTACGCCGACAGGGTCGGCCGCAAGCCGGCGCTGATGCTGTCGATCCTGCTCATGATGGTCGGCACCTTCATGATGGTGGTGATGCCGTCCTACGAGTCGATCGGCATCTTCGCGTCGATCGGCGTGCTGGCCGCCCGGCTGATCCAGGGCTTTTCCGTCGGCGGCGAGTTCGGCGCCTCGACCGCCTTCATGGTCGAGCACGGTCCGGCGCGGAAAGGGTTCTTCGCGAGCTTCCAGTTCGCCAGCCAGGGCCTGGCCAGCGTGATGGCGGCCCTGTCCGGGGTCATCCTGAGCGCCACGCTCAGCGCGGACCAGATCGCCTCCTGGGGGTGGCGCCTGCCCTTCGCGTTCGGATTGCTGATCGGGCCCGTCGGCCTCTACATCCGGCGCAACATTGCGGAGACCCCCGAATTCGAGGACTCGACCGAAGGGGAGGCGACCAACTCGCCCATGCGCGACCTGTTCGTGCAGCAATGGCTGAACATCCTGCTGGCGACCGGGCTCGTGGCGACCTCCACGGCGCTGAACTACATGATCAGCTACACGCCGACCTACGCGGTCAACCAGCTCGGCCTGCCCTCCTGGATCGGCTTCGTCGCCTCGTTCGTCGGGGCCGTCATGCTGATGACGGTGGCGCCGCTGGTCGGGCACTGGTCGGACAGCATCGGCCGGACGCCGATCATGCGGGCCGTGGTGATCGCGGTCTTCGTGCTGATGTTTCCGGCCTTCGCGCTGCTGATCAGCTATCCGGCGCTCCTCGTCATCGTGCCGGTGCTCGCGCTGATCGGCGCCCTCAAGGCCAGCTACAGCGCGGCGCTTCCGGCGCTCATGGCCGAGATCTTCCCGACGCGCACACGCAGCACCGGCATGAACATCAGCTACAATGTCGGCGTGACGCTGTTCGGCGGCTTCGCGCCGTTCTGGATCGAGAGCCTGATCGCCATCACCCACACGGCGCTCGCCCCGAGCTTCTTCCTGATGTTCGCGGCCAGCGTCAGCCTGCTCTGCATCGTCCTGGTTCGCCGGAAATTCGGGCTGCGCTAGAACGTGCCTCGGTTTTAGAATCGGGGCTTCAGGCGTCGGGTCATCCGATCCTCCGGTGCGTCGGCGCCTGGAGGGAGGGGTGACGCGGCCTTACGCGGACGACCTGCGAGCCCGTGCGGTGGCGCGCTACGAAGCTGGCGAGAGCATCCGGCCGATCGCTGCCGCGCTGCAGATCAGCCCATCCTGCGTGTCGACGTGGCGGCTGCCCGCGGCGTGACGACGGACAGCCCCGCGGTCTTCCAGCGCTGCCTCACCGGACATCCTCGTCCCGGCCCTGGCGCCGGGCAATGTCGGTCATCCCTCCGTCTCCGCCACCTGGGTGGCTTAAGTTACTGTTATAACTCTTAAAATTGGTACGACTGAGGCGGTCAGCCCGCGTTGTACCCCATATTTTGCAACGGCTTGTACCGGACGTAGATGGACGATGCGCCCGCGCGCGCGAGGGCGAAACTCGTTGATCGCTACTATCACCAAGGTCGATAGTGCCGAGAGCCATTCTAATAGCTCAGCCGGGGTGGGGACCCATGCGGCGGCGGTCATGCTCGATGGCGAACACATGACTGTACAGGTTTGCCACCCAGCTACGTCCCTCGACCGTGAGATCGAGGAAGTGAATTGCATCCCCGATGACCGGCTCGATCTTGCCCCAGAAAAAGGCCGGGTACCGCTCCGCTAGGTCAGCTGGGCCTGCGTAGCCAAGCTGCCTGTCGAGGCCGACCTCGGCGAACTCGTGGAACAGTGCGTTCAGTTTGCGGGGGTAGAGTGGATCGCCGAGTTGTCCGATCAGGTCGGCCGCACGCATCAGGCCGGCTTCCGTCCCGGTTTCCCGGTGCTCGTCGTCCGCGGGCACGGGGAAGCGGGTCAGCTCGATGGCGCCCATCACCCGCTGCGCATCTACGAGATCATGCGTGCCGAAGCGCTCCTGCACCGCCAGCTTCGAGCGCTCGATGTGGTAGGGCGCCAGCGCCGCGTCGGAGGCGCCCCGTGGAAGACCGATAGTGGTGCCCTGGGCGTCGATGACGAAGGCGTTCGCCCGGTCGCCCGAGCAGACGCCGCGCACGTAGCCGATGTCGTGGTACAGCGCCGCCAGGATCATGTGCAGCCAATCCTCCGGCGTGATGCCCTTGTCGAGGAACCGGCCGCGCAGGATGTCCTGAGCGACGAGGGTGACGAGGGCTGTGTGGTCGCCGTCGTGGTAGAGCGCATCGCTGCCGACGATGCGTTCGATGGTCAGGCGCGCGGACGCCTCGATCACCTCGGCAAAACGTGGCTCCCGACTGCCGAAGGTGCGCTGGTAGGTGAGCGCGAGGTGCTCACCCAGCGCGTCCGCCAGCATCTTCGTCACATCGAACATGGCCGGTATCCCGCAGACTGAATGAACGCCGACACTGCCCGCTGTGTCGATCAGCACCATGACATCGAGTAAGCGACGGCCCATATTGCAGAACCGACTCGTACAGTATCGAGGCGTCAATCACCGAGGCAGGCTCATAGGATCTCATAGCGGCCGTGGCTGCACGCGCATTCTCCGGCTCGTCCGGTCCAGAAATCGAGGCGCTGGCCGGTACCATCGAGCGCGTCACCTTCCACAGCCCGGAAACCGGCTTCTGCGTGCTCAAAGTCCAGGCGCGGGGCAAACGCGATCTCGTGCCGGTAATCGGGCATGCCCCCGCCATCGCGGCCGGCGAGTGGATCACCGCCACCGGCATCTGGCACACGGATCGCCAGCACGGCGTGCAATTCAAGGCCGACACCCTCAAGGTCACACCGCCCACCGGGGTCGAGGGCATCGAGAAGTACCTCGCCTCCGGACACATGCGCGGCATCGGCCCCGCCATGGCCAAGCGCATCGTCGCGGCCTTCGGGGAAGGCACGTTCGAGATCATCGAGGCTGAGCCGCAGCGCCTGCCCGAGGTCGCCGGCATCGGCCGGAAGCGCGCCGCCCGCATCATCGCCGGCTGGGCCGAGCAGAAGGCCGTGCGCGAGATCATGCTGTTTCTACACGCCCACGGTGTTGGAACGGCGCGGGCAGTGCGGATCTTCAAGACCTACGGCCACGACGCCATCGTGGTCATGACCGAGGATCCTTATCGGCTGGCCAAGGACATCCGCGGCATCGGCTTCAAGACCGCCGACGCCATCGCGATGAAGCTCGGGCTAACCCCAGAGGCGCCGCAGCGGCTGCGTGCGGGCATCTCGTTTGCCCTTCAGACCGCGACCGATGGCGGCCACTGTGCGCTACCTGTGGCGGAGCTGATCAAGCTCGCGGGCGAACTGCTCGGCGTCGAGGCGACGCTGATCCGCTCGGCGTTGCTCGACGTACTGGAGACGGGCGAAGTCGTGCAGGACATCCTCGGCGACAAGGCGTGCATCTTCCTGGCCGGGCTGCACGCCGCCGAGCGAATGATCGCTGAGCGGTTGCTCCGCCGAACGAAGGGGGCGCCGCCCTGGCCTGAGATCGACCTCGCCCGCGCGCTGCCCTGGGTCCAAGAGAAGACCGGGAGGACGCTCTCGCCCTCGCAAGGGGAAGCCGTGCGGCTCGTGCTCGGCGCCAAGCTCGCGGTGATCACCGGCGGTCCGGGCGTGGGTAAAACTTCGACGCTCGACACGATCCTGCGCATCCTGCGGGCGAAGGGCGTGCAGGTGCTGCTCGCCGCCCCGACAGGCCGGGCGGCCAAGCGCATGAATGAGCAGACGGGGTTGGAAGCCAAGACGATCCACCGCCTGCTGGAGATCGACCCGAAGCACGGCGGCTTCTTGCGCAACGAGGACAACCCGCTCGCCTGTGACATGCTGGTGATCGACGAGACTTCGATGGTCGATGTGCCGCTGATGAATGCCCTGACCAAGGCGATCCCCGAGCACGCGGCGCTACTTCTCGTCGGTGACGTTGATCAGCTGCCTTCTGTCGGACCTGGGCAAATTTTGGCGGACGTCATCGCTTCGGAAGCCGTCCCGGTGGCGCGGCTGACCGAGGTGTTTCGGCAGGCGGCCGAGAGCCGGATCGTCATGAACGCGCACCGGATCAATGCCGGCAAAATGCCCGAACCGGCCGCACGGGGCGCGGACAGTGACTTCCACCTGATCGAGATTGACGAGCCCGAGACGGCGGTGACGACGCTGATCGAGGTGGTGACCAAGCGTATCCCAGCCCGCTTCGGCCTCGATCCAGTGCGCGACGTGCAGGTGCTTACCCCGATGCAGCGCGGCGTGCTCGGCGCGCGCAACCTCAACCATGAGCTTCAGGCGGTGCTGAACCCGAACCCCTTGATTTCGGTGGAGCGGTTCGGCTGGCGCTTCTCTCCGGGGGACCGGGTAATGGAGAGCCAAAACGACTACGACCGGGAGGTGTTCAACGGTGATCTCGGCACGGTGGCACGCATCGATGAGGACGAGGGTGCGGTGATCGTCGATTTCGAGGGGCGGGAGGTGATCTACCCCTACGGCGAACTCGACACGCTGGTACCCGCCTACGCCACGACCATCCACAAGTCGCAGGGCTCGGAGTACCCGGCGGTGGTGATCCCGCTCGCCATGCAGCATTGGACCATGCTGGCGAGGAACCTCCTGTACACGGGGGTGACCCGCGGCAAGCGACTCGTCGTGCTGCTGGTACAGCGCAAGGCGCTCGGGATCGCGGTCCGCGGCGGCAACATGCGGCCGCGCTGGACCAAGCTGCGTGAATGGCTCAGGGCAACGGCACAACCTCAGTGATGGCTGTCACGAACGGACATGCAATCGAATGTTTGATGCATGTCCGACCTGCCTCCGCTGCGGCTCGTTGGTCCCTCTGCCAGCATCAGTTCGCACTTCGTCGAGGGCGTGAACGGCCCGCTCGTGCACCTGCTCGACGCCGAGCACGAGGAGCCCAGCCAGCCCTGCCTGCTGCTGCAGAGTTTTCCCGTGTTGGCTTATCCTTGGCGCGAAGTGATGCCCCCGGTCGCGGAGGCCGGTACCATCGAGCGCGGCTCTAAACGACTCAGGCGGATGCCGAAGTGCCGATGGGCAGGCTGACGTTCCGCTTCCTCGCATCCATTTAAACCGGACCCTGTCGGGAAGGCCGCGAGATCCTTCCCAGATTGCATGCCACTAAACCAGTAGGACCTCCAATGGCCGGCCTCAAGGACAAGCGTGGCTTCATCGATAAGGACCGACTCGATTTGTCGGAACGCAAGGCTGTTGAGTTCTGGATGAAGCGCTGGGGTGTCACGCAGGACCAACTGACGGCGGCGCATCGGAAGGTTGGTCGAATGACGAAGGACATCGCCGCCGAACTGGGCAAGAAGCGTTAGTTGCGTGCTCACCGCAACGGGACAGCTCGTCTGGAGATGTCGTCGATGGTGAAGCCGCCGCAAGCTGCGCCTAGCCTTCGTGCTGAACCCAAGGTGGGTTACCGCCCGCGCAAATTCCCCATAGCCCTGGTCTTCGGATCGCGGGTACGTGGTGGCTTGACGGGTCAGCCCAGGAACGGAGAGGGGCTGCGTGAATGCTGATCAGCAGGATAGACGTCGCGGACGCTGGCTCACCGGAGGCGCTCGTCAAACGCATCCTGCAGACCGAGCCGAACCTTCCGGTGCCCGTGCCTATCCAGGAGCTGTGCGCGCGCCTAGGCATCAGCAGGATCGAAGACCTCGACACCGACGCGTTCGAGGGTGGCCTCGTCATCGACGCGAAGCGGTCTGTAGGCACCATCTTGGCCAAGCGCGGGGGTGAGCCGCGTCGCCGGTTCACCATCGCACACGAACTCGGCCACTTCCTGATGGCGCACCACATTCCGGATCAGCCCGACCGTTTCCTGTGCAAGAGCTCTGATCTGCTCCGGTTCACGGCCAAGGCGGGCGACCAGCGGCAGCTTAGGGAGGTCGAGGCCAACCGCTTTGCCGCCCTGATGCTGATGCCCCCGCACCTGCTGCGGGGAGCCATGGCGGCTTTTCTCCAGCCCGATCTGCAGCACGTGCTTGTGCTCGCGCGCGACTTCGCGGTCGGTAAAGAGACGGCGGCTCGGGCCTACGTGCAATACCATCCCGAGCGGATCGCCATCGTCGTGGCCGGCAATGGTCGGGTGCAGCGGTGCTACCGCAGCCTCTCCTTTCCGGCCATCATCTCCGCGGTCGGCAGCCCGGTTCCGACAGGCTCGCTCTATCACAGCAGTCCGCATCGGCTGAACATCGCGAGCGACATCGCCGAGTGCAGTTCCGATCTCTGGATCGACGTGAAGCGCGATCTCCGCGCGCCGGCCCTATACGAGCAGGTGTACCATCAGCAGAACGGCTTCGCGATGATCCTGGTGCGTTTGGAAGCCGTCCTAGAGGAGAGCGCGGAGGAGCGCAGGCTAAATGAGGGCTGGCGTCACCGCTTCCACTCGGGGCGACGGTAGGCAAGATCGAGCTCAAACGGAACAGCCCTGACGGCCATAGCTTGCCGCTTCGTCAGAAAGGGCTGTACCGCCGTCCCGTTGCTGATCCGGCGTACTCCTGAGGTCGGCAGAGGAGCAATGAGGGTCGTGAATGGCGGGAACTGACGACGATCTTCGGCTGCTCCTCGATCAGGTCGCGGTAGAGGAAGCGTTCCTCGACCCGGTTGGCCGCGCCGAGGACGCCGAGCTGAACGCTACGGGCGCCGCGCATTCAACGCCTCCGGCCGTGTCGTTGATGATCACAAACCGTCAGCGGGCGGCGCTTCGTGAACTTGGCTTTTCCGAAGAATCCATTCGGCAGATGACGCCAGCAGAGGCACACGACAAGCTCGGGCTGGCCACGCCGTCCTAGCTCGGCCCGAACTGGTCTCGCTTTAGATAGCGTGGCCTGCAGGGTGGAGGGCGCTTGGATCCATGGCTGCCGTCCCCTGAGGCCGGCTACTGCGTCGTCGCCCCGGATCTGCCCATTATGGGTGCACGTTCAAGCCGGCGGTCATCCGAAGCGGACTCGCGACACATCCTTAGTCGCTTGGTGATGTGTGCCGTAAGCAACCATTAACGCTGCGTGGGCACGATTGTGAGTCTGATCGATCAGCCGTTCGGATCAATGAGGTCCGCACGGTTGCGACGGGAGACAACGGGCCCATGCCTCGCCTACTCGAAGCTCTGCGCTGGAAACTTCACGTGCTTTTTGCATGGAAGCCAACACGGGCTCAGTTGCTGCCCCTGGTTTTGGGGGTTTACGCCCTAGCGGGTTGGGGAGCCTACGCGAATAAGTCTTCTGCTAACCGCGAGCTCACAACGCAGGTCAGCCTCCTTCAGGCGGAGCAATACGGGTTGGTGAGTCGTCAGAAGGAGTTGGAGCAGGCCAACATCGACCTCGTTCGCGTGTGGCAAGGCAAACTTGCCTCTGCCCGCGAGGAACTCGGCCAAGCTATTGCGGTCCGCGACGCGGCGAAGGGGCAGCTTGCCGGTTCACAGCGCGAGCTAGCCGCTTCGAAGAAGCGCTTCGATCAGGCTCGTGATCGAGTATCCGAGACGGGAAGCATCAAACCCGCCGAGCCGTCGAAGAAAGCTGCGGGCAAGCCATAGAGCCGCTGGATGTTTCTGCCTTCGGCGTGATGAGCTCGATCCCACGCTGTCTTTGTTTTTGGACGACAGATCGCAGTGGCGCGACCCTGCGCCGCCATCCTGGCATGATCGGGCCGCAGTCCGCGAAGGCCGGCAAGTTCAAGCAGCGATGGTTGGTTGCAAAAGGCCAGCGGGACATAGGCTGCGTTGTATTACGGAACAGCGGTCGCTCGTCCTGGCCATTCCGGCGGCTGCTGATCCTGGCTGACGCGTAGGCGCTGCTATTCCAGGTCGGCGAACGCAGCTTCATACGAGGCATCCGTCGCAATCGGCAGCGCTGCCCGAGCCTCGGCCTAGAACCTGTCGATCAGCGCCGCGTCGGTGCCCAAAGCCGCATGCCACCACGTCAGGATTGGCTCACGCGCCCGAGCTAGCGCAGCCGCCGACGGGAGCCGGTCGCGCTTCTCGTGCTGGTTGACCCTGCGCGAGGCTGGAAACAGTTTCGGGTCAGGCGAATTTTGAACCGGTCGCCCAATCTCTTCAGAGGAGAGAAACAGGTCGCAGTCGCTAGATTGACTGCAAAGTTGCCCCTATAAGTCGCCCAGCAAACATCGGGGTATGCCCTGACGTGACGCAACATCTCGCCTTATGCTTTAAGTCACATTCGGTTCGAATCGGATCGATGTGACGAGCATCTGGGCGGGTCTAAACCTCGATGTGACCGCAAGTGCGCATTCGAATATGAAATTCTATCAAGCGAGTTGATGACTCGGTTCGGCGTGCCGCCAATTCATATCGACGAAGTGTCGTGCTGCCTCAAAGCGCGGCCGTTTGCTCGGAATGGATCGAGGCCATGTTCAATGACACAGTTCCGTCTTTTCGGTTTAACCGACCACGTTCCCCCTCCCCTTTAAACTGGCCGCCCCGTCGCAACGAGTCGGCGGAAGCGCCTGATGGGCAAAATGCGGGTAAGCTCGCAACCAAGGTCGCCGAAGCAGGTCGAACCGGCGCTCACGCCAGTAGCCGTGACGCTGTGGCCGCCGACGCTGAACGCTTCCTGCATCAGGCCAAGGGTGCCGGGTCGCAGCCGCTCGGCAGCACGGGTTGGTTGCAGCGGGCCGGTTTGAGCATCCGTAAGGCGTCGGACGCACAGCACCTTGAAGCCATCGCGCTGGCCTATGCGACCTACGTCCGAATCAGCGCTAGCCCGCTGCGTGCTGCGCTCATGGCCGAGCTTGAAACGTTGAGCGGGCGCAAGCGATCACGCACTACCCATGACCTGCACCTCATCGTCGAGCGGTTCGTCTAGTACGGCGGCGAGACGCTCGCCGAGCGCTTAGCGGCGCGCAAGCTCATCAGCCGGGATGTGAGGGCGATTCAGTACCTTGAATCAGCCAACGTGCTGCCGAGCCGGGTTCAGACGCTGGCGGCGACTCCAGGTCAAGGGCTTCACGCTTGGGCGCGGCAGGGCACGGCGTCGAAGCGAGCGGCTGCCTCACCAAAGAACGCCATCGCAGCTGCGCGGCAAGCGAGAATTGAGGCACGGCAGCGTGCGCTGATCCACGAGGTGACGATCACGACGCGGCGGCCGGACGGCTCCCGGAAGGGTCGGCACCGTTTTAAGATTACCGGTGTTCTGAGTTCCGAGGTCGCGGGGCTTCGACGGCGCTTGAAAGGCAAGGAAGTGCTCCACGCGAGCAAAGCTTCGACTGGCTGAGCGAGCCGAAGGCTGAGCTACACGTGCTCGCCCCACTCCTGAAATGCGCCATGAGCTGACATCAGCACGCTGCTCGAAACCGGACCTTCGGCTTTGCGCCCATTGCCGCCGTACCGTGGTCCGTGACCGCATCCCGGAAGCGGATGTTGAGCACAGATAGGCGCTGGTCCAGATCGCGCCACGGGCGGATCCCGGCATAGGTCCGGGAGGCGGACGTACCGGTTCCCGCCCATCTCGGCGCGTGACGCAGGCCGCGCCGGGATCTTCGCGGCGCATCTCGGCGGACCCGAGGAAGCGACATCGAGCGCGGTCGAGGCGGCTATGAGACACGCGGTACTGTTGCGCTTGGCGACGTCTCGTGGCGCACTGCTCCGCGCCGGATCAGATGGACATCTCAGCGAGCACCGCGCCGGCCAAAGCGTGCCCTCGGCGAAGAAGCCCATGGTTTCGGCGAGACGGTTCTGGCCACCCGATCAGGACATTTGTCGGGTCATCAGGTCGCACGACCTCTCGCTCCCGCCGCATTGCATCCCCGTCGAGCAACAGGCCGATGCTGATCAGGTGCGGTCCTCGACAAACGGTTGATCGCAGGGGCTGCCCCGCCCTCTGACTCGAGGTTGATCAGACGATGGCGCCCATCATTACAACCATCGCGGACATGCGACGGATCGCCGAGCGGCGCGTGCCGCGGATGTTCTACGACTACTGCGATTCCGGTTCCTGGACCGAATCCACCTACCGCGGCAACGAGGCCGACTTCGCCGCGATCAAGCTGCGCCAGCGCGTGGCGGTCGACATTACCAACCGCTCGCTCGCCACGACGATGGCGGGCCAGCCGGTGGCGATGCCCGTGGGTCTAGGGCCGACAGGGCTGACGGGCATGCAGCATGCCGATGGCGAGATCCTGGCCGCACGCGCCGCGGAGGAAGCCGGCGCACCGTTCACGCTCTCCACCATGAGCATCTGCAGCATCGAGGATGTGGCGGAGAACGTGACCAAGCCGTTCTGGTTTCAGCTATACTTCATGCGCGACCGTGCCTTCAACGACAGGCTGATCGATCGAGCGAAGGCGGCAGGTTGCTCCGCGCTCGTCCTCACCTTGGACCTCCAGATCCTTGGGCAACGGCACAAGGATCTCCGCAACGGCCTCTCCGCCGCCCCGCCCCCCGAAGCTCACGCTCGGCACCGCGTTGAACCTCCTGACCAAACCCCGCTGGTGCTGGTCGATGCTCGGCATGAAACGGCGGACGTTCCGCAACATCGTCGGCCACGTGGGGGGCGTGCGCGACACTCGATCCATCTCCGCCTGGGCCGCGGACCAGTTCGACCAGCGCCTCGACTGGGACGACGTTCGGCGGATACGCGACCGCTGGCAGGGCCGGCTCATCCTGAAGGGCATCCTCGATGCGGAGGACGCAGAGAAGGCGGCCACCACAGGAGCCGAGGCACTGATCGTCTCGAATCACGGCGGTCGTCAGCTTGACGGGGCGCCCTCGACCATTGCCGCGCTCCCCGAGATCGCAGACGCGGTGGGATCCCGCATCGAGGTTTTGATGGACGGCGGTATCCGCTCAGGGCAGGACGTCCTCAAAGCCGTCGCCTTGGGGGCAAAGGCGTCTTTATCGGCCGCGCCTTCCTGTACGGGCTCGGCGCCTATGGTCAGGCCGGAGTCGCCAAGTCGCTGGCGATCATCCGCCAGGAACTCGACACCACGATGGCTCTGTGCGGCCGCGTGACATCCGCGCCGTTAACCGATCGATCCTCTGGGCGCCGCCCGCGCAGGCCTTCGAGCTAGGTGCCCTGCTCGGCGCATCGCCCCGTCGGTCCACCACCTCCTGACCGGGCTTGGGCCGAATCCGCAACCCAAACTCGGCTGCCTCAGGATTTCCGATCCAGAGGCTTCCGGAAATCGTGCTTTATGAGCCGGTGCGGCCATTTAGCCTTTCTCGGCGAGATACGCCTCGACGCGAGTACAGACAGCTCTTCGCGTGACGTTGACAGGACGTCTTGCAAAAGCACGACCCAGATCGTCGGTGCTCGCGCGGGGCGCGCCTCTGAAGAGAAGTATCGGGGAGGGGCGCCATTGCTCCGTGCGTCCGGTTTCGATCGCCGCTTAAGCGACGGATCTGCAAGGAATGATCGATAACCGAGAACGTGTCTCGACAGGGCGTATTTCGATCGAAATCTAGAACAACGCCTCGGACTGGGATGTGCGGCTGGCATTCGATTTGCCAGACGCGCGAGACTACAGAGAAAGGGACTGTCGACGTGATGCGTGTTCTGACCCCGCTCCTCGCTGCCTCCGCCCTGGTCGCATCGATCTTCCCGGTTCAGGCGTCCGAGAAGCTCGTCGTCAGCACCTGGGGGGGCAGCTTCCGCGATTTGATCGACGAGGCCATCGCCACGAAGTTCAGGGCGGAGACCGGTGCCGAGGTCGAGTACATCACCGGCGGTACCATCGACCGGCTCAACAAGGCCAAGCTCGCCAAAGACGCGCCTGAGAGCGATGTGACCTTCACGACCGCCCATGTCGGCTGGCTCTACGTCAATGACGGCCTGTTCGAGACGCTCGACATGGCCAAGATCCCGAATGCGACGAACCTCGTCGAGCAGGCCCGGGTCAGCCCCGCGCATCTCGGCACTTGGGGCTACGTCTACACGATCGGCTACCGCGCGGACCTGACGCCCAAGGGCATGACCTTCGGCTCCTGGGCCGATCTCTGGGACCCGAAGCTCAAGAACAGCCTCGCCGCGCCCGATTTCGACCCGAGCCACATCATCGCCGTCTCGGCGCTGCTCTCGGGCGGCGACCCGGCGACCTGGGAGAAGGGGCAGGCCAAGCTCGAGGCGCTGAAGCCGAACTTCCGGGCCTTCTACACCAACGACGCCAACAGCCAGCAGCTGATCGCCACCGGTGAGACGCCCGTTCAGGTCGTGCTGACCATGAACGCCTACTACATGAAGGGCCAGGACGTGCCGGTCACCGTGGTGATCCCGAAGGAGGGTGGGGTTCTCGGCATCGACACGGTCGCGATCAACAAGGGTTCCAAGAAGGCGGAGCTCGCCTACAAGTTCATCAACATCGCTCTCGATCCCGAAGTACAGGCCAAGATCGCGCAGCTGAAGAAGGGCAGCCCGACCGTCACCAACGCCAAGGTCGATCCCGAGATCGCCAAGCTGCCGGGCGTGTTCACCACCGCCGAGCAGTGGAAGACCCAGGCGATCAACATCGACCCGAAGCTCCGGGCCGAGAAGACCGCGCTCTGGCGCAAGTGGTTCGCCGAGAACATCATGGCGCGCTAGGGCCCCCGCCATGCGCCTCGCTCGACGGGAAGCCTCATGACACCCGCGATCCGCCGCCGGCCCTTCCTGCCGCTGTTCGTGACGCCGGCGGTGCTGGTCGCCGCCGCCATCGTGGCCGCCATGGCGGCGATCCTGCGCTACAGCCTGCACGCCTACGTGCCGGGATCCCTCGACGTCGGCGGTCTCACGCTGGAGAACTTCTCCGATCTCAACCGCCCGATCGTGCTCCGGGCGCTGCGCGACACGGTGCTGATCTGCTTCGAGACGGCGCTGATCACCCTGGTCGTCGGCTACCCCGTCGCCTACGCCCTGGTGCGCACCCGCTCGCTGCTGCTGAAGTCCGTCATCCTGATCGTCGCGGTGACCCCGCTCTTCCTCGGCGAGGTGGTGCGCACCTATGCCTGGACGGTGGTGCTCGGCAATTCCGGCTTCGTGAACGCCACCTTGCGCCAGCTCGGCCTGATCGAGCGGCCGATCCAGCTCATGTTCACCGAGCTCGGGGTGATCGTCGCCCTCGTGCACGTCACGCTGCCGGTGATGGTCATCATGCTGGCCGCGGCCCTCGCGCATATCGACCGCGACTACGAGCGCGCGGCCCAGAGCCTCGGCGCCGGGCCGGTGCGCGCGTTCCTCACCGTGACGCTGCCGCTCTCGATGCCCGGCGTGGTGGCGGGCTTCACCACCGCCTTCGCCTGGACGTTCAGCGCCTTCGCGACGCCCCAGGTGATCGGCGGCGGAAAGGTCGGGGTCGTCTCGACGCTGGTCTACCAGCTCGGCCTGTCCTCCTTCAATTTCCCGGTCGCGGCGTCCCTGAGCCTCGCCGGCCTCGTCCTGGCGCTCGGAACGATGTGGCTTGTGCGCCGCTGCGCCCGCCCGCTCGAAGCGCTCGGAGGCCACTGATGCGCCGCGGCCTCCGCACCCGGCTTCTCGGGATCTCCGGCCGGGTCCTCGTCGGGCTGATCCTCGCCTTCATCGTGCTGCCGGCCTTCGTGGTGACGCTCGCCGCGTTCAACGACCGGGCGATCCTGAGCTTCCCGCCGGCCAAGTACTCGACGCGCTGGTTCACCCGGGCCCTGACCTACCGGGATTTCCAGACGGGCCTGTGGAACAGCCTCGTCGTCACCGCCTGGGCCTCCACGCTCGCGCTCGCCGTGGGCACCGGCTTCGCGATCGCCCTGAAGCGATACGCATTCCGCTTCAAGGCGGCGCTGGAGGGCGTGCTGCTCTCGCCGCTGATCGTGCCGCACTTCACCATCGGCCTCGGCCTCCTGGTCCTGGCCACCGGCATCGGCGCGGCGCGGGGCTTCTCCGTCGTGGTCCTCACCCACGTCGTGGTGGTGCTGCCCTTCGTGATCCGCTCGGTCTACATCTCGCTGCAGAACATCGACGAGCGGCTGGAGCTGGCCGCCGCGAGCCTCGGCGCCCGGCCGGGCCGCGTGCTCACCACCGTGACCCTGCCGCTCCTCGCGCCCGGCCTCGCCAGCGGCTGGCTGTTCGCGGCGATCCTGTCCTTCAACGAGTTCACCGCCTCGCTCTTCGTGACGGGGCAGGCGACCCAGACCCTGCCGGTGGCGATGTACGGCTACGTCCGCGAGTTCGCGGACCCGACGCTCGCGGCCGTCTCGGTGATCTACATCGCGGTCACGGCCCTCGCCCTGATCTTCGCCAACACGTTCCTCGGGCTCGGCAAGGTTCTGAATGTTGAGCAAGGCTCTTGATCTCACCGCGGCGGCACCCCGGCCCGCCACGGCCGCGGCGCCCCGGGCAAGACCGGCGGTCCGCCTCGACGGCGTGGTCAAGCGCTTCGGCGCGGTCACCGCGCTGGAGGAGAGCTGGCTGCAGGTGGAGCAGGGCGAGTTCCTGACGCTGCTCGGACCCTCGGGCTGCGGCAAGACCACCCTGCTCAACCTGATGGCGGGCTTCCTGGAGGCGGATGCGGGCGAGATCTTCATCGGGGACGACCTCGTGACCGCCACCCCGCCCTACGAGCGCGAGGTCGGCATCGTCTTCCAGAACTACGCCCTGTTCCCGCACATGAGCGTCGCGAAGAACGTCGGCTACGGTCTGCGCGTGCGCGGCGTGCCTAGACGGGAGATCGCCGCGCGCGTGGAGGAGGTTCTCGCCCTCGTGAAGCTCTCGGGCTTCGCGGACCGCTCGCCCCGGCAACTCTCCGGCGGGCAGCAGCAGCGCGTCGCGCTCGCCCGCGCCCTCGTCATCCGCCCGAAGGTCCTGCTCCTCGACGAGCCGTTCTCGGCGCTCGACAAGAACTTGCGCGGGGCGATGCAGGTCGAGCTGAAGGAGATCCAGCGCCGGCTCGGCGTGACGACGGTCTTCGTCACGCACGACCAGGGCGAGGCGCTGAGCATGTCGGACCGGATCGTCGTGATGTCGGCCGGTCGCGTCCGGCAGATCGGCACGCCGGATCAGGTGTACCGTCACCCGCAGGACCGCTTCGTGGCGGGCTTCATCGGCGACGTGAACCTCCTGCCCGGCCGCCTCGAAGCGCGGGCCGGCGAGCGCGCGACGGTCGCGATCGGTGACCTGCGCCGCGAGGTCGAGGCCGACACCCTGCGGGACTGTGCGACCGGCGCCGCGGTCGACGTGTTCGTGCGGCCGGATCACCTCGGCGTGCGCCCGGCGGGCGAGAGCGGCACCCTGCCGGCCCGGGTCGCGGCCCTCGTCTACCAGGGCTCGCACATCGACCTGCATATCGACCTGCACGCCGACCTCCGTTCCGGTCCCATGAGCGGCGGGCGGGTGGTGGTGCGGATGCCGGGGCACGGGGCGCTCGCCACCTACGCCCCCGGATCGCCGGTGGCCCTGCTCGTGCCACAGGCAGGCCTCGTCGCCTTCCCGGCCGAGCCGGGTAGCCCGAATGGACAAGCGGGCCAGACGGGCTCGGGACAGGACGATCCGGCCCGATGAAGCTCCTCTACGCGCGAACCTCGCCCTATGTCCGCAAGGTCCTGGTCCTGGCCCACGAGACCGGTCAGGCCGAGGCGATCGAGATCGTTCCGGTCACGGCATCGCCGACAGAACGGAATCTTGAGACGGTGGGCCACAACCCGCTCGGCAAGATCCCGGTCCTGGTGCTGGCCGATGGAACCGCGCTGTTCGACAGCCGGGTGATCTGCGAGTACCTCGACGCGCGCTCCGTCGGTCCTCGCCTCTTCCCGGAGGGGGAGGCCCGTTGGGACGCACTCACCCGTCAAGCCCTCGCCGATGGGTTGCTCGATGCCGCGCTGCTGCTCCGCTACGAGCGCGTGATGCGGCCGGCCTCGTCGCGCTGGGATGCCTGGGAGGTGGGGCAGATCGCGAAGGTCGCCGGCGCCCTCGACCGGATCGAGGCGACCCGCGTCGGGCCTGCGGGCGCGCTCGACATCGGCACGGTCGCCACGGCCTGCGCTCTCGGCTACCTCGATTTCCGCTTTCCCGACCTCGGCTGGCGCACCGGACGGCCCGCTGCGGCGGCGTGGTACGAGGCGTTCGCGCGGCGTCCGTCGATGCAGCGCACGAAGCCGGAGGATTGATGCGCGGCCTCAGCGCGGGGCAGCGAACGACGCGCGCGGACCGACTCGAAGCCGACGAGCATGTCCAGCGTCTCGGCGCGCATCCGGGCTGCCGTGACAGGGGTGACGCGCGGTGAATCTCCCGCCTCACTGGATCAACCGGATCGTCACGGTGGGCACGCGGCCCGAGGCGACCTGAAACGCGGCGATCGCGCCCGCCCCCCGAGCCCTCGGCGGCTTCGTATTTTCCGAACTACGACCCCAGCAAGTGCTTGTTGTTGAGACCGACCGGATTGATATCCTCGTTGCGCTCAAGCCTGAAGGCGGGCGCCACCGTTCGATCCCGACGCGTCGCGCGGCCGGGTGCGTGCCCTCTGCCTGCCATGGCGGGCCGCCCTGTTCTCGGGGCGCCCCTCGGCGCCGCAGCGACAGGCAGCCTGCGCTCTTGCCCGAGGTAGGAACGACCCGATGACCGTCCACAAGCGGATCCGTCCCTTCAACACCCGCGACACCTATCCGGAGCAGCAGCTCGACAACGATCTCTGCCAGACCGTGGTCGCCCGGGGCCAGATGGTCTTCGTGCGCGGCCAGATCGGTCAGGACCTCGACAGCTCCGAGAGCGTCGCGATCGGCGACGCCGCCGGTCAGGCCGAGAAGGCGATGGCCAATATCGCGATGCTGCTGGAAGAGGCCGGATCGCGGCTCGAGCACATCTGCAAGATCACGATCTACCTCGTCGACCCGCGCTACCGCGAGCCGGTCTACCGCACGGTCGGCCGCTGGTTGAAGGGCGTCTATCCGGTCTCGACCGGGATCGTGGTCTCCGCGCTCGCCCGGCCCGAGTGGCTGGTCGAGATCGACGCCATCGCGGTCATCCCGGAGGCGGCATGACGTTCTCGATCGTGGCGCGCTGCGCGTCGACCGGCATGTTCGGCGTCGCGGTCTCGTCCTCCTCACCCGCCGTCGCGGCGCGGTGCGCCCATGCCCGTGCGGGGATCGGCGCGGTCGCGAGCCAGAACGTGACCGACCCGCGGCTCGGCCGGCGCGCCCTGGACCTGATGTCGCTCGGTGCCGACGCCGAGGAGACTGTCGCCGTCCTGCGGCGGACCGGCGGCCCGATGGCGTACCGCCAAGTGCTCGTCGTGGACGCGGCTGGCGGCACGGCGATCCATTCCGGGCCCAAGGCGCTCGGGACCTGGGCCGAGGCGCGCGCCGAGAACGTCGCCTGCGGCGGCAACCTGCTGGCTGACGCGCGCGTGCCCGCCGCCATGGTCGAGGCTTTCCTCGGCACGTCCGGCCATCTCGGCGATCGTCTGCTCGTCGCGATGCGGGCGGCCCTCGCCGCCGGCGGGGAGGCCGGCCCGGTGCGGTCGGCCGGCCTGATGCTCGTGCGCGAGGTCGCGTGGCCCGTCGCGGACCTGCGCGTCGACTGGACGGAGGATTGCCCGATTGCCGGCCTCGCCGCGCTGTGGGACCTCTACCGGCCGCAGCTGGACGCCTACGTCACCCGCGCCCTCGACCCGGTCTCGGCCCCGAGTTACGGAGTCCCGGGCGACCTATGATCGAGGACGGGACGCGAGGCGGCATCGAGGTCGGGCCGGCCGCTCGCTGAAGGCAGCGAATGCGGTTCACCCTGCGCCAGCTCGAATACTTCATCGCCGCCGGCCAGACCGGCAGCATCACGCTCGCTTCCGAGCGCATCCACATCTCGCAGCCCTCGATCTCGACGGCCATCGCGCATCTGGAGCGGGAACTCTCCGTGCAGCTCTTCGTCCGTCACCACGCGCAGGGGCTCACGCTGACGCCGATCGGCCGCGAGGTGCTGCGCGAAGCCAAGGCCCTCGTGGAGCAGGCCGAGGGGCTCTACACCCTGGCGTCCGAGGCGGGGGGACAGGTGCGGGGGCCCCTCTCGCTCGGCTGCATGGTGACGCTCGCGCCGATGCTCGTGCCCGAACTCGCCCACGCCTTCACCACCGCCTTCCCGGCCACGCAGATCCGCTACGTCGAGGGCGACCAGGAACAGCTCATCATCGGCCTGCGCCGTTCCGAGACCGAGGTCGTGCTGACCTACGACCTACACGTGCCGGACGACATCCACTTCACCCCGCTCGTCGACCTGCCGCCGCACGTCCTGGTGGCGGAGGGACATCCGCTGGCGGAGCAAACCGCCGTTGCGATGGCCGACATTGTGGACGAGCCGATGATCCTCCTCGACCTGCCGCTGAGCCGCGAATACTTCCTCGCCCTCTTCATGGCCGAGGGCCTGCAGCCGAAGATCGCCGCGCGCTCCGCCCATCAGGAGGTGGTGCGCACGATGGTGGCCAACGGCCACGGCTACACCCTGTTCAACGTGCGTCCGCGCTCCGACCTCGCGCTTGACGGGAAGCGGCTCCGGCGGGTGCGGCTCGCCGGCACGCACCGCCCGATGCGCATCGGCCTAGCGCGCCTGAAGCAGCTCAACCGCTCGCGCCTCGTGGAGGCCTTCGAGACCCATTGCCGGGCCTTCATCTCGGACGCCTACATCCCCGGCATGGTCGCACCCGCCATCGAGCGGCGGGTGCCGCGCTGAAGCCGTGCCCGGCGCAGCGAGCCCCTGAGGAACGCCCCAAGGAAAGCACCGAGGAAAGCTCCATGACCGCGCCGATCCCGATCCTCTTCCTGAACGGTCCGAACGCCAACCTGTACGGGCTCGACCCGAGCGGCACCTACGGCACGGAGAGCTTCCCCGCGCTCAAGACGCGCTGCGAGCTGCACGCCGAAAGCGTCGGGGTCGGCCTCGACTTCCGGCAGTCGAACCACGAGGGCGTGCTCGTCGATTGGATCCAGGAGGCGCGGGGCACGGCCGCGGGCCTCGCCATCAACGCAGCCGGGCTCACCTACACCTCCGTGGCGATCCTCGACGCGCTGCTGGCCTTTCCCGGCCCCATCGTCGAGGTTCACATGAGCAACATCTGGAAGCGGGAGCCTTTCCGTCACCATTCCTACGTCTCGCGGGCGGCGACTGGCGTGGTCGCGGGACTCGGCGGCCTCGGCTACGAGCTGGCCATCACCGCCCTCGCCACCCTGGTGCAGGAGGTCCGCGCGTGACCGAGACCCTCGTCTTCGCGAGCGCCGTCGACCCGATCGAGCCCTGGCGCGAGGCGCTGGAGGCGCTGCTGCCGGACGTGCGCATCAGGACACCGGAAGAGGTCGGGTCCGGGGACGATGTTCGCTACGCGCTGGTCTGGAAGCCACCGACCGGCTTCTTCGCGCGGCATCCGGGCCTGCGGCTCGTCACCATCTTGGGCGCGGGCGCCGACGCGCTCGTCGGCCGGGACGACCTGCCCAACGTGCCGATCACCCGCCTGTCCGACCCCGAGATGGCACGGATGATGACCCATTACGTGCTGTTCGCGGTGCTGCGCTACGCCCGCGACATCCCGGCCTTCGAGGCGGCCCAGCGGGCCGGCCGCTGGCACTACGTCCATCCGCGCGAGGCCCGGGAGATCCGGGTCGGCGTGCTGGGCCTCGGCGAGCTCGGCGGCGCGGCGGCGCTCGAACTTGCGCGTCAGGGTTTCTCCGTCGCTGGCTGGTCGCGCACGCCGAAGGCGCTTCCCGGGATTGACTGTCACGCGGGACCGGACGCGCTGATCCCATTTCTCGCGCGGAGCGAGATCCTGGTGGTGATGCTGCCGCTGACCCCTGAGACCCGGCGCCTGGTCGGAGCGGACGAGATCGCTTCGCTGCCGCGGGGCGCCGCGCTCATCAACGTGTCGCGCGGGGCCGTGATCGACGAGTCAGCGCTCGTTGCGGCTTTGGCGGCTGGTCACATAGGTGGGGCGACCCTCGACGTGTTCGAAGCGGAGCCGCTCGCGGAGGGACACCCGCTCTGGGCAATGGAGAGTGTTCTCGTCACGCCGCACCTCGCTTCGGTCGCGATCCCCGCCTCCGCGGCCCGGCAGATCGCCGAGAACATCCACCGTGTGCGCACGGGCCGCGCGCCTGAGCACCGCGTGGACCTGAAGCGGGGCTACTAAGAGTCTCGCCCGAGAAACTCGCTGCGCCGCTTGGCGCAGCGGCAGACGGACCAGCAAACGGGTGTTTCGTCAGGCGCCTCCAGCGCGGTTTCGGCCCGTCAGACCCGAGTATAGGCGTCGTAGTTGCGCTGGATGACGATGTGGTCGGCGATGTGCTTCGCATCCTGCCAGCAGCCGTAGATGAAGGCGGAGGCGCGGTTGGTCAGGTCGGGGAGGCCGAGGAAGTAGATGCCGTTCTCGGCGGAGACGCCGCGCTTGTGCAGGGGCACGCCCTGCTCGTCGAACGCGTCGACGTCCAACCAGCTGAAATCGTACTTGAAGCCGGTCGCCCATAGGATGGTTCCGATGCCGGACTTGCCCAAGTCGAGGCTGAGGATCGGCTCCTTGAGGCAGTCCGGGTCCTCGTAGCGCTGCCACGCCTCGGGCTCGGGCGGCAGGTCCATGCCCTTGCGCGCGATATAGGCGTCAGCGTCCCGCAGGACTTCAAAATAGGCCTCGTCACCCGCGGAGATATTCCGCACGAGGTCGTCCTCGAAGTGGAGCGTGCCGTTCTCGTAAGTGCGGGTCACGCCGACCAGCGTGACGCCCATATGTGCCAGGCGCCGGAAATCGACGGTCCGGCCACCCTCATATCCGCTTACCGCGAAGGCGACATGCCGCTTCTTGCGCTTCGACTTGACTTCGTCCCAGAGGCCGAGCGCACCCAGCCACCAGCAATAGTCCCGCTGGCGATAGGCGCGGGGCGGCCGGTAGTGCTCGCCCACGGACAGATAGACTTGCCGTCCAGCCTTGCAGAGCTCCTCCGCGATCTGCGAGCCGGAAGCGCCGCATCCGACGACCAGTACGGCGCCGTCCGCCAAATGGCCAGGGTTCTTGTAGGTCGAGGAGTGCAGCTGATCGACCGCAGCCTCCCGGGGAACGATATCCGGGAACGAGGGCATCTGGAACGGGCCGGTGGCCGCAACGACGCGCCGCGCCTCGAAGATGCCGTCCGACGTCGTAACGGTGTATCCTGGGCGACCCTGGCATTGTCGGACGAGCTTGACCTCCACGCCGGTCCGAATGGGAGCCTCGATCATCGCGGCGTAATCGTTGAAGTATCTCGCAACGCGATCTTTACCCGGGAAAGCGTCCGGATGCACATCCTCGAACTTCATGTTCGGGAACCGGTCGTGCCAAGCCGGCCCGTTGGCCACAAGCGAGTCCCAGCGCATGGAGCTCCAGTTCTCCGCGATACGGCTCCGCTCCAGCACGATGTGTGGGATCTTCAATGCGCTGAGATGCTCGCTCATCGCGATACCCGACTGGCCCGCCCCCACGACCAGGGTATCGGTGGTCTCGACTGCCATGTCAGCTCCAGAAAACTTGCAGACCCTCCGATCACGAAATCCGCCGGCGTCAGAACCGGTGGGATTCGATCTGTTACACACGGGGTCAGTGACGGTGATTGGAGAGTCAGGTCTGCTGGAATGGGCAGCAGTTGAGAAGTACGATTATTTTATGATGTGCCTCGGAAAATGCGAATTGCCGGACCCTGGCTTGAGGCTGCGGTTCGGGTTCGTTCTGCCGGCACGGGCTTGCGCGACGCAACACGGACGCAGCCAATACCGACGGTTCGTCGAAGTTGCATAATCGCCCGACAAACTCCGAGCGCCCTCGTCTTGCCGTGTGCGCTCGCGAGCCCCCATATCGGCGACGGCCTCCGCCGATCCGCCTCGTCCTACCCGACAAGAGTGCCTGGAGGCAGATATTCCGAAGGTCCCCTCTGGGGCACTCTGGGATTTCCACCTGAGCCTCAGCGAGCGTCCGCTTACTCACGATCGAGCCTCGAAGCGGACACACCACAATCGGCCAGCCTCAGTCATTCAAAGCCGCCCAGATTGCCGGCAAGCGGACCTTCTGAAGGTCCGCCAAGGGTCATACCACGACATCGTAAGCAGCGAGCTTGGGCAGCATCGCCTCGATCACGAAATCCACGAATGCCGCTGGCACGTCGAGGTAGAACTCGCGATCGGAATAGGCACCGACATGAGCTGGTAGCCCTTGTGCAATGAACCAAGAGGCCAGCCGGTCGAGGTCGGCTTCCGGGGCGTCGCTGAGGAACGAGATCTGCGAGCGCTCCCGGTCGTGATCCCGGTGCCCGGTGTCACTACGGCTTAGCTGTAGGTCTACATTGGCACCGGGCTGGCGCAGCCAAACGGCGCGTTCGGTCCGTCGCAGCTCCACAAACCCCAACTGCACGGCGAACATGTCCACTACGGTCTGGAAATGATCCGGGTTCACCCGGTTGGCGACATGGTTGAACCGCACGATCAAGCTCCGTCCTGTTTTGCTGACCGACGTTATCTCTGCTTCGAACAGCAGCTAATTACGAATCGTTAAGGTTGGAGACGATCTGCGAAGCCACGCCTCAGCGGCGTTGTGTGAAGCCCAGCTTGACCGTTGACGACTGCCTTTGTCGGCGAGGAAGCCGTCGTGGCCAACTGGCCATCGACTGCTACGGCGTCGGTGCCGAAGGCCAGGGTCATTGGATCGGCCGCGTCGGCAGGGCGGCTCATCATCAGCCACCCTCCTGATCGCCATCGTTGGCGCAACCGGACCAGTCGCCATCGTCATCAGCGGGCCAGTCCTCGTCCCACTCGGTGCCGGCATTGAGCTCGGTCGCGCCGCGCGGCTGAGAACGCATGCCCTCGTCGCCGTGGGGCGGACCGTCTCGAAGTGGGCGCGGCACCTTGAAAGGGGTTGCCACGTCAGTACTCTTCGGCGCGCATGATGGTCAGCACGCGGGTCGTCACCGCAGGATCGGTTGGGTTCGGCGAATGACCGAGCAGCGCCCGGTCGTAGGTGTCGATCTTCCAAAAGAAGCGCTCGCCTCCGACTTCGATCGCTCCGAAGTCGTGCTCTCCGTGGGGATCGTTGTCGGCATCGAAGGCGTCGAAGCGGCGCACGGCCAGCAACAGGGCGATGCGATCGGTTTCCCGCAGCTCGACCACCCCCGGTGTTTCGACGACCTGCCCCCCGGCGAAGCTGCGCCGGAATGCATCGTTCAGGACCCGCACCCGCGCGACGGGGTCAGCCGCCGCGGGGTTCGACCCAGCGTTATCGATCTGGGTGTTCATGGCAGATCCCCCTCAGGTCACTTCGATCACGGCGGTATTGGGGGGCAGCAGGGCCATGTGCTCGCGGCGACGCACGAGGAGGGGCAGGTCCGGCTAGTCGCGCCAGCGCAGGGTGTAGATCCCGCCAGTCTTCGCTTCGACGACCTCGGCCTCGTACCAACCGTCCTGCTCGCCTTCCGTGATCAACACCAAGCTACCAGCCGCGACGCCAGCCCAGCTCCGCGGATATCGGGCTTCGCCGGTTGCGATTGCCCTGGAGGTTTGGTCGCCGAAATCGCCCGAAGCTGTAGCAGCCGCCAGCGCAGCGGTTTCGCCTGCCGCGGTTGCTGTAGACCCGGCTGGCTCAGCTAAAGCACTCAGGCGGTCGTACAGGCCCTTCTTAACGAACGGCACGAAGGCCCGGCCCGAGGCGAACACCCGGCCCTGGAGTAGCTCCGCCGCAAGATTTCGATGCGCCTCGGTGCTGAGCGCCAGCGTCTGCATGTTCATCACCCCGGCGGCCTTCGTCGGAGGGCAGTGTCGAACTCGGTAAACCAGGAGGCCTGCGGTTTCCTGTCCTTATCGGCGCCGAACACAATCAGCGCGGGGGTGGGTTTGGCAGCCGAAGTATCAGCTTGGTGTCGGTGTCAGTGCCCTTCGCGGAGTCGGGATCTTTAGACTGTTCCCCGACTCTCGTGACGATCGCGGTCATGGCTGGCTCCTGAAATGCGAAAGGGGCCCCGGATGGGACCCCTTGCTCGTTGTGGATGGGTGGGTGAGGCTCGATGCGGACCGTGACCATTGCCGATGATGTGGTGGCTTTCGATTGGGTGGCGGTCGAATCATCATGGCCTCGGGCCTTAAGCAGCTTCGCATCGCCCGCCACAGCTTATATAGGTATTTAATCTTACTGTAAAATAGTTCAGTAAGGCGGCGACATCGCATATTAATTCTGCCGACGGTCGCAGACCTCAAAAGCTGGGCACTGCTGATGCTGACAGCCGACCTGATCGTTGATGCGATTGCCGTTGCAGATGTCCCAGCCAGCTTTTGCGCAAAAGCCCCACAGCGCCGCTTGAACAAAACGCGGGAATGTCGCCGGGAAGTCCGAGTTGTAGGCTTGGGCATCGATACGGCAGGCCAAGCCACCGATGATCTCCGCGCAGCCACCCGGTGCCGTACAAGTCGGCCCGAAAGCGTGTTCGGCGTCAAAGCGCGCCAGGGTGCCAGTCCGACGCAGAAAATTATGGACCAAAGAGTCCACGGCGATCATCCATGATCCGGCCGTTACCCAGCGTTCCCGGTTCGGGTCGGCGCCGAGCAGAAGGTCGGCCAGCATCATCGCCCAAAGCTTCGGGCCGATGCCGTAGTTCTCGCAGAGGGGTTTGAGAACGGCCTCCCGCATGAGCGGACCACGCTCGGGTGCCCTCGGGCCGGGATCGGCCTCGGTGAGACGTGTATCGATCCAGCCGACGAAGTCGCCGTCACAGACGTCGCGAATGAATAAGGCAAGGCTGTAGGCTGCTTGGTTGAGCGATCCTTTCCTCAGCCTCGGGAGGGGTACGGCGCAGCCGTCCATGTGATCCGGTTCAGCGCAGGTCCGTCCGACCTTGCGATACCTGCACTCAGTGAAATGCTAGTAGCTCGTAAGGCGCGAGCAACCCTGAGGTACCGGCAAGTCCCCCTGAATTTCGGCCTTTGTCACCCCGCCATGCTGTTCGGCGTAGCGGGATGCGATCTGATCGGAGATACCCTGTAGCGGCACGAGGCTCACCATCCAGTCGAAGATCGGAGCGCTGTCGCAACTCGCGACCGCTTGCAAAACACCGTTTGATTTTTGATGGGCCTGTAGGTGGTTTAGAAAGGTAGCCGGAGCGACGGCAAGCGCAGGTTCAACCACGCGATAAAGATGATTCAATGGATCAATGCTAGATTGATTTGCATCACTAAGAATAAACTTCATGCCGGCTACATTGTCAATTGCCGCAATAGGTGTGTCAATCAACTTCTAATTTATAGTCATTGTTGCCGGCGCAATGGCCAATCGGAAGCTTGCATCAAATTCTGGCAGGCGATCACCGCGGAAGTTTTTGATGGCAGGCGGTGCGGTGCCGAATGACCGGTTATGGCCGATTGTGTTGAAAAACTCCGAGGCGGCACTTCAAGTGTCGCCTGAGGCAGCACGCTGGAGAATGTTCGTCTTAAGCCGACGACATGATCTCGCGATGGCGGCGGGTTCTCAGCCATCAGGTAGTAGAATTTTCTCCGGTCAATGCGCCTCGCCGCGTTGCGTTGGCACTGCCCAGAGTTTTTCAACAAAATCGGCCGATAGCAGAATGACTGTTTAGAAGTAGGCTTGTAGCAAAAGCAAACGGCCCTTTGCCGAGCCAATGCGATCGAAGAAGCCATCGTCCTTCCACCCTAAAGCGGCTCTGAGCGTCCGCCGGCCGGGGGACAGGTCGATTCGGCCGCTGCGCATCAAGCGGTGTTGCAGCGCGGGCCTCAGGCGCGACGTCTACGGTCCGCCTGTCGCGCCGGCATCTGGAAAGGCACCGGTGCCGCGGCCAGGATCGGCTTCCAGGTCGCGTTCCAAGCTTCCAGTGGAGCGGGATCGGAGCGATGCACGAGGTCGAGGAAAGCGAGTCCCACCTCTGCCGTGGCGCGCTTCACCAGGGGGTTCAGCGGCCCGCCGTTCTTAAGGGACCGGTCGGTGAACACGCTGTGCGAACCGCCCTGGAACACGACGAGGGCCTTTCTCGCCGTGGGGACGGCGTTGAAAACGTCGATGCGGTCCTGGACCGGCGAGAAGCGGCCGGGGATGCGGATCGTGTCTTCCGTCGTGGTCACGTGGAGGGTGGGGACGTCGACCGATGCCAGAACCGCTGCGAGGTCGGTTTCGCCGTAGAAGGGTGGGGCCGAGATGACGATGCTCGCCGTGAAGCGCGGATCCCGGTACCCGATGGGCTTACCGTCGCGGATCACCTGGGCGCCGGTGAGGATCAGGGTGGTGTTCGCCCCGTAGGAGTGGCCGGCCGCGACGATGCGTTTCCGATCGATGGCAGCATGGAAGGGACTCTCACGGTCGAGCAGGCGGTCGAGGCCGAAGCTCACGTCCCGCGTCCGCTCGATGGCCTCATGCTCGTCCGCCGCGCCGTCGAGGCGGTCGAGGAGCAAGATCGGATTGCCCTGCCACAGCGTCTGATCGCTGCCGACATGCTGGATGTGCAGGCTGGCGGTCCCGCGCGCCGCCCATCCCTCGCCGAGGTAACTGTAGCCCTTCCGCGAACCGCCGAGCCCATGGGAGAAGACGATCAGCGGGACCGGCCCCTTACGGGTCGCAGCGGTTGGCCAGTAGAGCCGCGCCGGAACCTTTCGGTTGCGCGATGGATCGATCCACTCAAAGTCGATGATCTGAGTATCCCCGGAAGCGGGCTGCGCACGAGCTGGTGCAGACGAAAGCCAAGCTCCGGCAACTGAAGCCAGCGCCATTGCACCGAGATGGCGGCGGCTGAAGCCATGGGTAGCCGGTTCCAGGTATGCGGTCGAACGTATCGGGACGTCGGGAATGTCAGTCATGGACGTCTCACGGTGTTCGATCGGAGTGATTGGGCGGGAGCCGTGTGGCCTTCGTTGGACGCCTTCTGAGACAGCGCTGGACGCTTAGCGGTCATTGAGACGCGCCGACAGCGTGCCTCGTTCAAGCCATGCGATGGGAAGCGGCCACCTCGCAGCCATGATTGGGGCGACCGACGACTGCGAACCTTCGCCGTTCGGCAAGCGCGTGAACTACCATTTCCCCGCTACGCCCCCTCAGGACATGCCGCCCAAGGGCCTCCGCTTCGATGCCGTTTGGAAGAGCGGGTATCTTGCAGAGTACAGCTTCCGAGACGAGCACGGACCGCTTCGTCTCCCGGCAAAGGCCTTCCAGTCGAGCGGTCGCGTTCATCACGTCGCCGAAGTAGGCGATCTTGTGCCGATCAACGCCGATGTCCGCAGTCACGATGCTGCCTCCGTGCAGGGCAGCGCGCAGTTCGGGCATAAAGCCGAACCGCTCCACCCACTGATCGCGGGCGTCCTCGATGGTGCGGCGGATTGCAAAGACGCAGGCGACGCATCGCGCGTCCTCGATGCCCCGTGCGAACGGCCAAGAGATGATGACTTGGTCACCGACATAGTCGTCGACCCGCCCGCGGTAGTGGCGAACCGGCTCGGCGATGACGGAGAAGACGGACTTCAGAAGCGTCTGCGCCGCCAAGTCGCCGTGCCGCTCCGCGTAGGTCGTCGAACCGACGAGATCGAGGAAGAGGAAGATGCGCTCCTCGCTGACCGGGCGGTGGTAACGCCCAAGAATGAAGTTGGCGAAGGTTTCGCTGCCGATCAGGTCGCGCACGCGCAGGACCGAGACGAGGAGCATCGACACGGCGAGCGCAAAGGGGATCGTGGAGAACTTGGGCATCATAGCCTCCGGCAGCATCTTGTCCGTGACGCCGAGCGCCCAGACGGCCGAGCCGGTGGCGGAAATTGCCGACACGATGACCGCCACGAGGCTGAGTGTGGCGGCCAACATGAAGGCGGGAGTGGGCAGACGTCTCAGGCGCTCGCGATAGGGGGCAAAGGCGGCACTCCGCTCGTAGGCGACCACGATCGTGCCGACGCAGGCTCCGTAGATCACGCCCAGGAGGGTCGGGCCGTCGTTGAACAGCAGGCCGTGCAACGCGCCAAACGAGGCGCTGATCGCGGCGATGACGATCCAGAAACCCGCAGCGCCGTTCGACATAGTGATCTTCGGCTCGGGATTGCCCATACAGGCTTGCTCATCCGCGCGCGGCGACACAGTGATCACCGCTCTTTCGTAGTACTTATGCTCATCTGGCTGTGTGCGATAATGCACGCAGCGAAGTGATCTCGCCCGTTGGCTACCTCGAATGGCGGCCGCTCTGGGACCATTCAAACGCAGCGACTAGCAGGTTTTGAATATTGGGATAAGGGCCATACGGCCTCACGGGACAGCGTTGTCTGCTCTCAGGCCCATGCCGCCCACGAGCAGACGGGCTGAAATCCAACCGGAGCAGCCATCCCGCTTCCGACCCAACTCGGTCGCAGGAGCGCATCGATGCTTCTCCCGGAAGCAGACACCTCTGGTGCACGAGCCAACACGCAGCTCGTGCGGTGTTCAAATGCGAAGGCGATGGTTTGGGCAGGAGTCAATCGGCTCGCCATGCATGCTCCGAACGGGTGATCCACGATCCCGTCCGTGCCCCGTACAGCATCACATGGGTTAGGAGGGCGCGACACCAACGGTTCGAGCCCCAGCTGCATGGCCCTTGAGATCGAGCGGAAGTTCCTGGCCACCTCCGCCGTGCTGCCCTGCTGCAGGTCCGGCACCCTCCTCGTTCAGGGCTATCTCTTCACCGATGCGCATCATACCCTCCGGGTCCGCCGGGCGGGCGATCGGGCATTCCTGACCTGGAAGGGGCCGAAGAGCGGCGCCGTCCGCGAAGAGGTGGAGTGTGAGGTGCCCCTGCAGATGGGCGAGGCGCTGCTCGCCGATGTGCCGTTGAACGAGCGCGTTCAGAAGGTGCGCTATCGGGTCGAGCACGCAGGGTCGATCTGGGACGTCGATGTGTTCGAGGGCGCTCTCGATGGACTGATGCTGGCCGAGATCGAGATGGCCCACGAGGACGAACTCGTGGCGCTGCCGTTCTGGCTCGGGCGCGAGGTCACGTCGGATCAGCGCTATCGCAACTCGCGGCTGGCCATGGGCGCGATGCCAAACCTGCTGGCGGCTTGACGCGCGCACCCTAACCAAGTCGGCTTGTATCAACGGCTGTGCTGGTCATGCGGTTGTCGCATGCGAGATGGTAGCGCCGCTGTCTGCGGCGAACCTCCTAGACCCTATGCCGTCGCTTAGCCCGCCCGGCACTGCCGCGGCGGGCGTTTGTTTATGTTCTTCAGGCCGGCAGGACGTGCAGCATTCCGCCAATTACGCCGAGTGTCCCGATCCCGATCAATCCTGCTACGATGTACAACCTCATCAGCTCTGTCTGACTTCCGAGAAGGGCCGACCAACTTCTGGGTCCTTGAGCCAATCAATCACGCGCTCACGTCAGGTTATGCCTTTGGAGAGTGCGCACTATACGTCGGTGTCACGACACCGAGATGACCTTGGCCGTTTATCCCACCGCTCAGTTTGCCTTGTCGGTTCGGTCGCGCATCTTGACCCGCTGATCGGCATCAAGCGCGACAGAGATCGCATCGTCGTGCCGCATCGCATAAGAGGTCGCACGCAGATTGATTGAGGCCGGCAATGACCAAAGACGGCAAGAGTACGTTTCCCGGCTCCATACGAGACCACCAAGATGCGGTGAAGGCCGAGACTGAGAAGGCCAGCACCAAGATCGACGAGGCTTTTGGGAAGCTTGCCAAGAAAATGCGCGAGCGTGCCGACAAAGCAAAAGCAAAGATGGAGGCAACACGGAAGCCCGAAAAGCGATCTATTCTGCTACGTCGTTTCGAGCTGTACGCGGATGCAGCAAAACATCTGAAATAACGTCTTCCACAACGAGACGACTAGCGTCTTAGCTTTACGGTCAGCTCTGTTCCCAAGATGTCGTGATCTGTACCCGCGGCCAAGTCCGCTTCGATGCATCCATCGTCTAGAAGCGGGCCGGCCCAAAACGGATTTGACTAGGATCGCCGGTGGTTCCGGCGACATCCTGGGCAACGAGCCTTGCGTCGTGATTAAAGAAAAGATCGGACAGGAGTGGCGATCAGTCCCGTTCGGGTACGGCCAACATGACTGCCGCCCGTACGGCGGCCCGCCTGAGTTCTTCTCCGGCCCAGGGCTGGCGCATCAGGGTGCCGGCAAAGGGATGCTCGGCGACGGCCAACGCCGGATCGATCCGATACCCCTCGCCAAAATAGACGGTGCCGCATGATGGATTGGCCAGGTAGGCGTCCACCACCGCCGTCACATCGTCATCCACGATCCTTAGGGTCTCCAGAAGGTCCAGCGTCATCATCCCGGGCATTGCATCGCCTTAGGGCGGCTCGGCGACGCTGGTAAGTCGGTCTGCCTAGCCGTGCCGGGCTCAGTTTTCCCTGCGGATCGGAGACCGAGGTGCGTTCCTTTTACCGCACCATCTTCGTCACCGTCGTTGCGCTCGCCCTCTGGCTGCAGCCAGGCTTCGTTGCGGCCCAGGGCCAGGGAGGAGAAGCGCTAGCCACGACTGCACGGCTCGCAGCCGAAGGCCTCGCTATCGGCTCGCCGTCTGGCGCCGGCGGCGATCCACAGACCTCGGTTGCACAACCCGTTTTTTCGGCGGGCCGGGCGGCGGAGGTGACGACCTCGTTTCAGCCCTTGCTTGGGCCCGTGGGCGATCCCGGCGGATACCGCGCCTTCCTAGAACGGCGTGGCATCACCTTCGGATTGATCGCGGTGGCGGAGACCTACCGCGATGTCCGCGGCGGCCTACGGCGTGGCTCGACGGGCCTGACGCTGCTCGACCTCGACGTCGACGTCGATCTCGAAACCCTGGCCGGGTGGAAAGGGATCACGGCTCACGCCACGGTCTACCAGATCCAGGGGAGCGGCACCTCCCGCTCCCGCGTCGGCAACCTCATGACCATCAGCGAGATCGAGGCCCTGCCTGCCTCGCGCCTATCGGAACTGTGGCTGGAACAGAGCCTGTTCGACGACCAGCTGTTCCTCCGTGTCGGCCAGCTTTCCGCTGACACCGAGTACATGGTGAGCCAGACCAGCATCCTGTTCACCAACGGCACCTTCGGCTGGCCGGCGATCTTCGCCGCGAACATGACCGACGGGGGACCTGCCTATCCGCTGTCAGCGCCGACCGTCCGCTTGAAGTACGTGCCGACCCGGGAATTCTCGTTCCAGGCGAGCCTGATCGACGGCACGCCTGGCGGCGGCAACCCGCGCTCGGGGGTCGATCCGCAGCGGCGCAACCCGAACGGCACCCGCTTCCCGCTCTCGGATCCACCGCTCGCCATCGCCGAGGTCTCCTACGCCTACAACGCCCGCCCCGGCGACACGGGGCTGCCCGGCACCGTGACGTTCGGGGGCTGGCATCGGTTCGGCCGCGTCGATGCCTCCATGCCCGACCCGGTGAGCGGCCTGGGCCGAAGGGTCACCGGCGATTCCGGCATCTACGGGTTGATTGACCAGACGATCTATCAGGAGCCGAACGATCCCAACGACGGTGCCAGCGTGTTCCTTCGAGCCTCGGCCTCACCAGGGGACCGCAACCTCGTGGACCTCTACCTCGACGGTGGCGTCGCCTATCGCGGCCTTTTCCCCGGTCGCTCGGACGACACCCTCGGGTTCGGCGTCGGCATCGCGCACATATCCCCAGCGGCGAGGCGGCTCGATGCGATTGCCGCGTTCCAGAGCTCGACACCCACCCCTCGCCGCAGCGCCGAGATACTGCTTGAGGCGACCTATCAGGCCGTTCTCGCTCCCGGCATCGCCCTGCAGCCGACTTTGCAGTACGTCGTCCAACCGGGGGGCGGGATCGCCAATCCCCGCGATCCCGACGGCAAACGAGTGCGCAACGCCACCGTGTTCGGCCTACGCGCCATCACCCGCTACTGAGCAAGGCGCCGTCTCTTAATCCCGCGGCGGCCGGATGCCCAGGCCGCGGATCAACACGAAGGCCATGAGCGCCGAGAGGCACGCGATGGCGATGGCCACGGACGAGCCGGCCTCGTTCTCCGCGAGCGGCAAGCCTTGGGTGTTCATGCCGAAGAGCCCGGTCACGAGCGTCGGGGGCAGGAACAGCGCGGTCAACACGGACAGCGTGTGTGGCCGCGGCGATGGCCACGTCCGGAACCTGCTCGTCGGCCGAAGCGGTCTCCAAGCGATGGAAGACCGCGCGCAGGCCAGGGAGCTGTCGGTGCAGCCGGACCGCGTCCCGGCAGATCGGCCCGAGCCGCCGCCGCTCCCCACGAACGCGCTCGTCGAGGATGTGATCCTCGATCTCGTCGAGCTCATCGGCCAAGCGGGCGCCGGTCTCCGCCATTGATGTCACGACACGCTCGACGATGACGTCGAGCAGCTGGATCGGAGCCAGGATGCCGCGGCCTTCCACGGCAGCGTCGCGGGCGAGGTCCGGCCCGAGGAGTGGATGCCGTCGGCCGCTCGCGAGCAAGCGTGGGCCCATGACGAAATGCAGGCGCCCGCCGGCGTCAATCCTGAGGTCTTCTCTCGTCTGCCGGACGAGGTCGGCCACGACGCCGCCGATATGGCCAGCCTCGACGACGAGGCGTTGATGCGGATCGCTGGCGAGTGCCGCCGCGGCAAGCCGAGGGGGGCCGAGGCGCCCCCGTCGATCAGGGCCGGCAAGCGCGCGTCGTTCAGGTTGAAGTGCAGCCAGGTGAACGCCTCACCGAAGCTCCCCGGGGCGGACAGCGCCTCGCCGTGCTCGGCGAGGTGCCCGCAGCCGGTCTCGTCGAAGCGCATCGCCCACAACAAGCCTGGAAGCGTCGCGCCGTCGCACAGACGGCGAGCGGGAGCCGCAACAGCGGCCTCCATCCGGCTCAGAACACGTGGCGCAGGATGAAGAACAACGTACCGGCGATGAGGATGGCGGCCGGCAGCGTCGTAACCCAGGCGAGCGCCATGTTCCGAACGGTCGACATCTGCAGGCCTGAGCCGTTGGCCGCCATAGTGCCAGCCACGCCCGAGGACAGGATGTGTGTGGTCGAGACCGGCAGGCCGTAGAGCTCGGCCAGACCGATGGTGCCCGCGGCGACGATCTCGGCCGAGGCGCCCTGCGCGTAGGTCAGATGCGTCTTGCCGATCTTCTCGCCGACCGTCACGACGATGCGCTTCCAGCCGACCATGGTGCCGAGGCCGAGCGCCAGGGCGACGCAGACCTTCACCCAGCTCGGGATGTAGCGAGTGCCTTCGTTGAGGAGCTCCGTATAGCCTTTGAGCGTCTTGGCGTCGGCCTCGGACAGGGTGGCCCCGGACTTCGGCAGCAGGCGGATCGCGTCGGAGGCGAGGTACATGTCGTTGCGCACGTTCGAGGTCGCCCCGGCCGGGACCTGTTGGAGCGAGCCATAGCCCTTCACCGAGGCCGCGATGTCGGTCGAGAGCGCCGAGAGCGCACCGAACACCTCCGGCTTGTTGAGCTCCTTCGCCTTCAGCGCGTCGGCGACCGTCTTTCGAGCCTGGGCCGCGTCGGGGCGTGCGCCGCCCTCGGCATGGGACGAGAACACCTTGCTGGCCGCCTCAGAGGTCTGGACGAAGGCCGGCGTGGCGTCGGCGTTCATGGTGCGGTTCAGGGCATAGGCGGTGGGTGCGGCGCCGATCAGGATCAGCATGATCAGACCCATGCCCTTCTGCCCGTCGTTGCCGCCGTGGAAGAACGACACCAGGGTGCAGGTCAGGATCAGAACGCCGCGGATCCAGAGCGGGGGCGGCGCGTCGCCTTTGGGCGCCTCGTACAGGTCCTTGCGCCGCACACTGAACTTGAGAACGAGCAGAAGCAGTGCGGCCGCCACGAAGCCGCAGAGCGGGCTGAAGGCCAGAGCCTTGAAAACGCCGAGCGCCTGGTTCCAGTCGACGCCGGAGGTGCCGTCCTGGCCGCCCATGAGCTGGTTGGCGAGACCGACGCCGAGCACCGAGCCGATCAGCGCGTGCGAGGACGAGTTCGGCAGCCCGAGCGCCCAGGTTCCAAGGTTCCAGATGATGGCTGCGATCAGCAGCGAGAAGATCATCGCGTAGCCGGCCCCGGAACCGACCTGCAGGATCAGCTCCACTGGCAGCAGCGTGACGATGGCGTAGGCTACGGCGCCCGAGGACAGCAGAACGCCGAGGAAGTTGAAGGTCCCGGACCAGATCACCGCCACCATCGGCGGCATCGAGTGGGTGTATATCACGGTCGCCACCGCGTTGGCGGTGTCGTGGAAGCCGTTCACGAACTCGAAGCCCAGCGCGATCAGCAGCGCGAGGCCGAGGAGGACGAAGGCGCCGATTGCCAGCGGTTCTTGGTGCACTGCATTCATGTCGGCGATCAGGCTGATGACGGCGTAGCCTAGGCCGGCGACGAGCACGAGCAGGAAAGCGATGACACCTCCGGCATGCATACCGTGGTCGAGCTTAGGCTTCCCACCTGTCATTGGCCCGGCCGGGACGGCCGAGGTGAGTGCTGCATCGACCATTGTCGTCCCCGGGAAATATTTATGTTCGATCCGGGATTAAGTCTCGTCGATGACGGTCGGGTGACGCAGCATTGTGCTTTGTCGATGCTCGTGGGCAGCTCGCGGACTTAGGCTCCGTGAGTTCCCGGTCGACCATGCAGGCGCCGGCGCGAACCTGGCGGCGACTGGGACGGCCGCTCCGCGCCCGAAACGACGATTGCAGGCGTCAAGAGCGGCCATTGGCGCGGCGCCCTGCTCGTGATCGACCTGGCCGAGCCAGGGCATGGCACGCTTCAAGACGTGGAGCGGCAGGAGGTCCGTCGTGAACACGGAAGCTGTTCCACGAGGTCTTCCTCATCCCATGCAGGGTGGCCTTCACCAGTGACCCTGACCCAGCAAACTGGTCCGCGCTGAGCGCAAGTTTTTCGGGCATCCTGAACCCTGAAGGAGGGTGGATGCCATGCCCCGCAAACGCTTCACGAACGAGCAGATCGCCTTCGCCCTGCGACAGGCGGAGAACGGCGCGACGGTGGACGAGGTCTGCCGGAAGATGGGTGTGTCCGAGCCGACGTTCTACCGCTGGAAGAAGCAGTTCGTCGGCATGGGCGTGCCGGAGATCCGGCGGCTGAAGCAGCTGGAGGACGAGAACAGCAAGCTCAAACGATTGGTGGCCGACCTGACGCTGGACCGCTCGATGTTGCAGGATGTCCTGAAGCGAAAGTGGTAGGGCCCGGCGCTCGCCGTGAAGTCGCCGGCCACCTGCAGGTGGCCTACGGCATCAGCGAGCGTCGGGCCTGCCAGGCCACCGGTTTTGGCCGCTCGTCCCAGCGTTACAGGAAGCGCGCCGACCCGCAGGTTGCGCTGCGGATGCGGCTGAAGGAACTCGCTGCCGCGCGGGTGCGCTACGGCTACCGACGGCTGCATATCCTACTGCGACGGGAGGGCTGGGAGGTGAACCACAAGCGCACCTACCGGATCTATCGCGACGAGGGACTGTCGATCCGGCCCAAGCTGCCCAAACGCAAACGGGCTTGGCGCTACCGGCAAGGGCGGCCGGCGATCGGCGGCCCCAACGAGGTCTGGGCCATGGACTTTATGTTTGATCGCCTGTTCGACGGACGTACGTTCCGAATCCTGACGGTCGTCGATTGCCATACGCGAGAGGCGCTCTCGCTCACACCGAGAGCCAACTTCCGCGCCTACCAGGTGACCGAGGCCCTGGACGCCTTGGTCCGGCTGCGGGGGCAGCCCAAGAGCCTGCGGGTCGACAATGGACCGGAGTTTGCCGGGCGCATGCTCGACCAGTGGGCGTACCTGAACGGGGTCGAGATCGACTTCTCACGACCGGGCAAGCCGACCGACAACGCCTACATCGAGTCATTCAACGGCCGCCTACGGGCAGAGTGCTTGAACGCTTCGTGGTTCCTGTCGCTGGCCGATGCCCGCGAGTGCATCGAGGACTGGAGGTGCCACTATAACGAAGATCGACCCCATACGGCCCTGGGCGGCTTGACGCCCCGAGCCTTCGCCAACCAAGCTGTCACAGCCCGAGAACTTGCATAGGCCGTGGACCACAAACAGGGTCAACTCC